>JAUPTP010000068.1 GCA_030918015.1 Pseudomonadota bacterium | reverse complement strand
GGTACAGATGATGGTCGAGGCGGCCGAGCCGCTCTGACCCGCGCCGAGGTCGGGATCAGAGCTCGATCAGGAAGCGGAAGCCCGCGTCGTCCAGGCGCTGGCTGCGCGGCGCCTCGAAGCGGCAGGATGAGCGCGCCCAGCGCGCCGGCCCGGCCCAGGAGCCGCCGCGCAGCACCCGGCTGATGCCGGCCTGTCCACCGGTCGGATCCACCACCGACTCTCTGCCATAGGTGCGCTTGCCGTCCTCGCACCACTCCCAGACATTGCCGTGCATCTGGTGCAGGCCCCAGGCATTGGCCGGCAGGGCCGTCACCGGGCTGGGGCCATCCAGATCACCACCGAAACGCATCCAGCGCAGCGAAGGCGGCCCCTCGAAATGGAAGGCACCACGCGTGCCGGCACGGCAGGCGTATTCCCACTCGGCCTCGGTGGGCAGGCGCATCCGCACCCCATGGCCCAGCTCATGCGCCAGCGCGGGCAGGAACAGCGCCTGGATGTCGTTCCAGCTGACCGAGTCGACCGGCAGATCCGCCCGGTCGCGCCACTGGCCCGGATCGTCTCCCAGCAAGGCCGACCACAGCGCGCGCGCGCAGGCACTGTCGGCCAGCCAGAAGCCACGGGTCAGCGTGACCGCATGGCGGGGCATCTCGTCGTCGAAGCGATCGGCCGCGCTCGCCTCCGCCCCCATCAGGAACATGCCCGGCTCGATGAGACGCAGGCGCTGGCGCACGCCGACGACCTCGATCTCGGCCCAGCGCCCGAAGGCATCTTCACCGCCCTCGATCGCCCAGACCGGCCACGCCTCGCCCCGGCCCGTCTCGGGCTCGGCCAGCAACGGCAGCACCTGCGCCCCCTGACCCGGGAAGCCGCCACCGGCAGGCCCGGCCGCACTGAGCGATGAAACCCCCATCGTGCTGCGGGCCAGGGCTCGCAAGGCCTCCTCCTCGCCCAGTTGCTGCCGGATGGAAGCCACCAGCGCCACCAGCGAAGCCGTGCGGCCGCAGCCTCCGGCAAGATGCTGGGGCTGCACATCCAGCAGCCCGTGCAGGTCTGCCGGCAGATCATGCTCATCGGGCATCGTCGCGCCGTCCAGCAGCACCGGGACCACCGCAATGCCCTGCAGCAAGGCCGAGGAGATCTCGAGGCGAACGCCGTCACGAGGATCATGCAGGCGCGGCACCCCATGCTCGTCGGCGAGCCGACACCAGTCCGGACCGATCAGGACCAGCAACAGTCCGCAGCCCTGCATCTGCCGGGCAGCCCGAAGCCGGACATTGTCGAGCGGCAGCGATCCCTCGAGGCCCAGCACGACACGGCCGGGAAAATAATGCAGCAGCCGCTCGAACAGCATGCGAGTCACATCGCGGCTGTCCTGTCGGCGATGACTGATGACGATGGTGTTCATGATCGGAGCGAGCGGCGTCGGCACCGATTCTCACACCATGCACCGCCCCACGGATGCGGCAGCGCAGCAATTGTGCGTTCAGACCGACGGCATTTCCACGCGGGCCGGCGCCTGCGTCCGCTCCGGATCCGCGGCAAAGGCCTCCAGCCCTTCCCGACTGGCACCGCACCCCAGGAACACCTCATCATCGCGCAGGGAGATCACGTAGGCGCTTTTCCTGATCGCGCCGCCGCTGTCCGGGTCGAGCCCGACATAATCGATCCACCCCCGGCCCTGGCGTGCCACCTCGCGGCCGGAGCGCACCAGCAGATCTGCGGCATCCGTGGTCAGCACAGGCGTCTCGTCGACCCGCTGCCCCACCAGCTCGGGCCGCGCCGCATGGGCGGCGAACCGGTCTTCGCCGTCGATGACGAAGACGAACATGCCGCGCTGCGACCACGGCCCCTGCGGCGTGTTGAACTCTCGCAGGGCCATCTCCAGGCCCACCTCGTCGATGCGCGCGATCGCCTGCTCGGCCATCTCGCGCGCCTCCTCGACCGTGGCCGAGCGCAGCCGGATCGAGGCCACGGAGCGGCGCAGCGCCATGGCCTGGCTGGAGAGCACGCCGGCCGACCGGCTCGACTGCACCGCGATCTCGGCATTGTCACGGGTCAGCGCATCCAGCCCCTCGATCGTCGCGGTGACCCCGGCCAGGGAGTCGCGCTGGCTGGCGCTGCCCTCGGCAATCGTCGTCAGGCGGGCCGAGATCTGGTCGATGCCCTGGGTCAGCGCCACGATGCGCTCGCCCGCCTCGTCGATGGCGCCGCGAGACTGGCCGGCCTGCAAGGCGGTCGACTCGATCAGGCCGTGGATCTCGGCCGCCGCCTCGCTGCAGCGGCTGGCGAGCTGACGGATCTCGCTGGCCACGACCGAGAAGCCCCGCCCGGCCTCGCCCGCGCGCGAGGCCTCGATCGAGGCATTGAGCGCCAGCATGTTGGTCTGGAACGCGATGTCATCGATGACCGCGTTGATCTCGGCGACCCGGCGCACGCTGTCCTGCAGCGCGGCCATGGCGGTGATGGCGGCCTGCATCGCCGAGCTGCCGGTGGCGGCATCGCCGTGCAGCGTGACCGCCAGCTGCTGCAGGGCATCGGCGGCTCGGCTGCTCGCGCCCACGATGCCGTCGAGCTGCTGCATGCTGCCCACCGTGCGGTGCAGCTGCGCCGACTGCTCCTCGGTGCGCTGGCGCAGCGTCGCGCCGCCCTCGGAGATCTGCCCGCCGGCCTGATCGATGCGCACCGCGCTGCTGCGGATTTCACCGACCAGCGCCGACAGACGCTGGCTCATCGCATCCAGGGCCTGGCCCACGCCGGCCATCTCGTCACGGCCCTTGACCTGCACCGCGCGCGTCAGGTCGCCGGCCGCCACCGCCGCCACCGCCGCCGTGACCTCGCCCAGCGATTCCTGGAAGCCCCGGAAGAAGCTCAGCGCGAGATAGGCGGTCAGCAGCACGCCGATCACGTTCAGCGCCAGCAGGCCCGCCATGTGCAGGCGCCGCTCGCTGGCGCGCCGCTCCAGCCGCTCGTCGAGCCGCCCCCATCCTTCCTGAGTGAGCTGGCCCAGCAGCTGCAGCACCTCGATGGCATCGTGCCGAAAGGCGGAGGCACTGGCGTCGACCGCCTCGCGGTCGAAGATGTCGCGCACCGTCGCGGCCAGATGCTGCAGGCGCTCGCGCACCGCCGGCGCCCCAGGCAGCACGCCCGCACCGGCGCGCTCGAGCGCCTGCAGCCGGGGCATCATCGTCGCCGAGGCGTGATCCAGATCATCGGCCAGCACCAGCATCATCGCGCCCTCGCGCGGCGAGACATCGCGCTGGAGCAGCTCGACACCGCGCGAACCGGCCAGAGCGGCCGTCTCCAGCCAGGGCGGCAGCCGCTCGACCGACAGGTCGGCCAGCAGCGTCGCGGCCGCATCGGCGTCGAAGAGCACGCCCGCGCGCTCGGCCGTCAGCCAGGCCAGCTGGGTCAAGCGCGCGGAGCGGGCCGCATGCTCGGCCAGCATCTCCGCCCGCCGGGTCGGCAGCTTGCCCTGGGCCAGGGCCTGCAACCGCGGCTGCTCGTCCGGCCAGGCATCGTCCAGCCGCAGCGCGTCGGGCAGGCGCGCCCGCGTCGCCTCGATCCGCTCGAGCGCCTGGGTCAGCTGGCGGCGCACGCCCTCGCGGGCACTCGCGGTCTCGGGCAGGGCGGTGCCGGAGACCTCCACGCTCATCGTGCGGTGCAGCTGGACCAGCATCGACACCTCGCCGAGCTGGCGCGCCAGCGCCGCCCCGCCACGGGCCCGCTCGATCGCATCGAGCGACGCCAGCCCATCGCGCAGCGACAAGGCCAGCATCAGCAGCATCGGGGGCAGCAGCAGCACCGCCATCAGCAGCATCTTGCGCGACAGCGACAGCGACCGCATCAGGCGCATGCCCGGCTGCATCAGGCCGCGGTGCCCGATCCGGGCCTTCCAGTCCATCATGTTCATCACCCTGTCAGCGCACCACGAAATGGCCGACGGAGCGCTTGAGCGCATCGCCCTGGTGGCGCAATCCGCCCGAGGCCTCCGACAGCTGAGCGACCAGCGCGACATTGCCCTGCACCGAGGCATCGACCTCGTGCACGATGTCGAGCACCTGCTGGGACTGGTCACGGCTGTCGAGCGTGACCTGCACCAGGCTGCCCATGATCCGGTCCACGGACTGGATCTCCTCTCCCGTGCGGTCGACGGCGCGGCTCGAACGGTCGGCCATCACGCAGCCCTGCTCGATCTCCGCGGCGGACACCTCCACGATCGTGCGGATCTTGGCGGCCGCATCCTCGCTGCGCTGTGCCAGCGCGCGCACCTCCTGCGCCACCACCGAGAAGCCGCGGCTCGCACTGCCCGCGCGCGCCGCCTCGACCGAGGCATTGAGCGACAGCAGCTTGGTCTGGAAGGCCACGGCCTCCACCAGCCCGACGATGTGCACGATCTCGCGGCTCTGGGCCTGCAGGGCCTGCATGCTGTTGCGCAGGCCGTCCATCGCCTTGCGGCTGCGCTGGGCCTCGGTGCGCATCGCCCGCACATGCTCGGCCGCCTCGTCGACCTGGTGCGCGCTGGCGTCCATGGCGCGCGAGAAGCGCTGCGCCCGCTCGATCACCTGGCCCAGGGCATCGCGGACTTCGCCGGTTCGCCCCGACAGGCCGGCATTGCCGACCGCCACCTCGCGCGAGGCGTGCGTGACGGCCGCCACGCCGTGCTGAACCGCCTCGAACAGGGTCGAGATGCTGGCCGTCGCGCGCCCGAGCGTGTTGAGCGCATGCCCGATCTCGTCGCGCCCCCAGCCGCGCGGACGGGCACTCAGGTCGCCCTGCCCCAGCCGGTCCAGATGCCGGCACAGCGTGCTCAGCCCGCCCGACATCACCCGGTACAAGCACACCAGCAGATAGAGGCCCACCAGCGACAGCGCCCCCAGCAGCCACAGCCGCAGACCCAGCTGATCGACCAGCACCGCCTCGCGGGCCTGCATGCGCTCGCCGATGCGCGCCAGGGCCAGGTGCTGGAGCCGGGCACTGGCCTCGATCGCGGCCAGGGCCTGCCGCGAATAGGCCTCCGGATCGAGCGTGCGCTTCTCGGAGTCGGTCATCCGCGCCGTGGTGGCCAGGAAATTGCGGATCGCCCCCAGATCGCGCTGCACCGCATCGACATCGAGCAGCTGCATCAGCAGCGCCTGCGCCACGGCCGGGCGGGCCTGATCGGAGAGCATCTCGACGCGTCCGCGCAGCAGCAGCATCTCGTGCATCTGGTCGCCCGCGGCCTCGTCCGTCAGCCAGCGAAAGCCCTTGCCGGCCAGCCGCTGGATCTGCATCAGCATCTGGAACTGCGGGTCCACCAGCCCGGTGCGCAGCATCTTGCTGCCCGCATCGGCGTCGACCGCCAGCGCCCAGTCGGTCACCAGCGCGCCGCGCAGCGTCTCCAGCTCGGCCACGCAGTCGAACAGCGCCTGCCAGCGCAGCGCCGGGTCACGGCTGTCCAGCCGCGCGAGCATCAGCTCATGGCGAGCCTGCAGCCGCTTGCGCACCGCCGAGACGGTGCTGACCTGGTCGGGTGCGGCCTCGGGCAGCCGGTCGAGCTGACGCTGCAGCGCGGCAAAGGCCTGCGCTTCCTGAGCCTGCACCGCCGCCAGATCGCCGTGCGGCATGGCCTGCTCGCGGAAGAAGGCCTCGCGGGCCAGCCGGCCGATCATCAGGTTGAGGTCGACCACCGCCTGATAGCGGCTCTGCCCGTCGATGGCCCGCCGCACATCGGTCAGATGCTCGTGCCACAGCTGGACGGCGTCCTCCAGCAGCAGCAGGCCGGGCATCAGCAGCAGCGTGCCCACCAGGGCGGTCTTGCGGGCCAGGCTCAGGTTGCGCAGCAGCCGGATGCCCGGCCCCCACATCCCCGAGGGCTGTTCCGACAGCCACTTCCGGACACGCGCGAACCGCGTGCCAACGCGACCTCGGGCGCCTTCGGGGGCGGACGTCTGGGCACGGACAGGAGGGGGGGCGGCGGTCATGTCATTCCTCGTCGGGCACGGGCTCGAACTGCCGCGCTATCGGCCCGGTCAGACCACGGCTGAAACGCGGCCCGGCCCAGGCTCATCCATCGTCGGCCACTGTGCCCGGGACCCTGAGGCGAAACGGACGGAACAGCGCTGAGAGGGCCGGGCTTATCCGCCCGTCGCCGCCATGGCGAATGCGGACACTGCGCTGCGACAAGCCGTGCTGCGTCCTCGACACGGCGCGCAGCACTTGCATGGAACAGGGATGTCCGAGACCACGACGATCAGCACCACTCCTGTCGCCGGGCCGCCTGCGCCCGGCCGGATCGCCCTGCGCCGTGCCGGCCTCGCGGCCCTGCTGGTCGCTGCAGGCGGGGCCTGCGCCACGGTCGCCGGGGCCCCGGCGTGCGCGGCGCTGGCCCTTCTGGTCGGCGTGCTGGCCACCCGTGCCGGCGCGCTCGCCGCCCCCCCGGCCTCGCTGTCCACCGATGCCGGGCCGCGCTCGGTGCCCTCGCTGCTGCCGCGCCAGGTCCTGCCGGTCTGGCGGCGCAACATCGAGGCCGCGCGCCAGCAGTCCGAGCAGAGCAGCAACGACCTGGTCGAGCGCTTCGCCAGCATCAGCCAGCATCTCGATGCCACGCTGGGCGCCAGCGCCAGCGTGACCCGGCTCGACCCCGGCACCAGCGACCGTCTGGTCGAGCAGCACCAGCCCGAGATCGATGCGCTGCTGCAGAGCAGCCGGGCCGCCCTGCGGCTGCGCGACGACACCGTCTCGACCCTCCAGGCCCTGGCCACGCCGGTCGGCGAGCTGGGGCGGCTGGCGCGCGAAGTGCAGTCCATCGCGCGCTCGACCCAGATGCTGGCGCTCAACGCCTCGGTCGAGGCCACCCGCGCGGGCGAACGCGGCGCCGGGTTCGCGGTGGTCGCTCACGAGGTGCGCCAGCTGGCGGGCCAGTCGCGCCAGGTCGGTGCCCACATCGCCGCGCATGTCGGGCGGCTCCAGACCACGGTGGACGACCTGCGCAGCCGCGCCCGCGCCGAAGCGATGGACGACGAGGAACTCGCGCTGCAGGCCGAGGAGCGCGCGCGCCAGATCGTGCGCTCGCTGCTGGGCAGCCTGGGCGAGGTGGGTCGGGCCTCGCGCGAGCTGCACGACACCGGCCGGCAGGTGCAGGGCGACATCGAACAGATCCTGATGGGCCTGCAGGCCCATGACCGCTTCACCCAGATGCTCGGCTCGGTCAGCGAGGACATCGACCGGCTCAGCCGCTGGATCGGCGGCGAGAACGACCCGGATGCCGACAGCCCGGCGCGCTGGCTCGAACGGCTCGAGCAGAGCTACACGATGGAGGAGATGCGCTCGTCGCATCACGGCGTGACCACCGTCGACCGCCAGGCCGGCGTCGAGTTCTTCTGATCCGCTCCCATGCCGGCCCTCCCCCAGCCCCCTTGCCCCACCGGACTCCAGCGATGAGCAAGCATTCCCTCGGTGACGACGACGACATCATCGCGGCCGCCCGCGAGGGCTTCCTCGAGGAAGCCCAGGACAACCTGCGCCAGTTCGAGCAGGGCCTGCTCGCGATGGAGCAGGACCCGACCGATGCCGAAGCGGTCAACAGCGCCTTCCGCGCCGCGCACACCATCAAGGGCGGCGCGGGCCTGTTCGGCTTCCAGGCGGTGGTCAGCTTCACGCACGAGGTCGAGAGCGTGCTCGACCGCATGCGCGACGGCCTGCTGGCGGTGACCGAGCCGGCGATGGCGCTGCTGCTGCAGGGCCGCGACCAGATGGAGCGGCTGGTCCATGCGGTGCGCGACGGCAGCGACCGCCCCGAGCTGTCGGCCATCAGCCAGCGTCTGGGCGAGCAGCTTCGCCAGCTGCGGGGCGAACCGGCGAGCGACACCCGCGGCACCGCCGTCGAGGCGACGCCCGCCAGTCCGGCCCCGGCCGAGGACGGTGCGGGCGCCGGCGTCTGGCACCTGTCGCTGCGCATGGGGATGGATGCGCTGCGCAACGGCCTGGATCCGATGTCCTTCATCCGCTACCTGGGCACGCTGGGCGAGATCGAGGGCATCCGCACGACGACCGAACGGGTGCCGGACCTGCTGCTGCTGGATCCGGAAGGCTGCTGTCTGGGCTTCGAGATCCGCCTGCGCAGCAGTGCCGACCGGCAGACGATCGTCGACGTGTTCGAGTTCCTGCAGGACGACTGCGAACTCGAGGTGCTGGCGCCGCAGGCCAGCGCCCAGGATTTCGCGGCCCTTCTGGCTCAGCGTGGTGCCGACGAGGCTGCACGCGAGGCCCTGCTGGCGCACTGGCATGCCCTCGGGATGGCGGACCTGCTCGACACGGCGGCCGCCCCGCCTGCGCTCACCGCTCCGGTCAGCAGGGCCGCCGCCGAACCGGCACGCGCGCCCACCCCTGCCGCCCGAGCG
>JAUPTP010000067.1:2154-8396 GCA_030918015.1 Pseudomonadota bacterium | reverse complement strand
GTGAGCTACGCGCACAAGATCGACAAGAAGGAGGCGGCGATCGACTGGACGCTGCCGGCGGCGGTGATCGCGCGGCGGGTGCGCGCCTTCGATCCCTTTCCCGGCGCGAGCTTCGTGCGCGGCGCCGAGACGATCAAGGTCTGGCAGGCCCGGCCGACGCCAGGGCAGGGCGCGCCCGGCGAGGTGCTGCCGGGCGACGCCGGCCGGTTGCAGGTGGCCTGCGGCGAGGGCGCGCTGGAGATCGAGCGGGTGCAGCGCCCGGGCGGGCGGCGTCAGCCGGTGCGCGAATGGCTGGCCGGCTGTGACATCCGCCCTGGCGAGCGGCTGGGCTGAAACGGGGCGCGTCGCCCGCAATGCTCAAGTCGCTCCGGGCGACAGACGATAAGCGAGGCAGCCCCCGCCCTTCGCTTGCCCTCCCCCCGCCATGAGACTGCCGAGACTTTCCGTCATCGCCCTGCTCGCCGCGCTGCCCCTGCTGGCCAGCTGCGACCTGCTGGGCATCGAGTCCGGCGAGGCCGTCGCCGCCCGCAACGAGGCCGAGGGCAAGGCCATCGGCAGCGCCTGCCGCCATGCGATGCGCGCGATCGAGGACTGCTATGTGCTCAATCCGAAGGCGGTGAAGGCCTCGGTCTACACCGGCTGGCGCGAGATGGACGAGTACATGCGCGAGAACAAGCTCGAGGGCATCGCGCCGGTCGTGCCCCGCCCGGTCGAGCCGTCGAAGAAGAAGAAGCCCAAGCCGGCCGAGGACGAGGAAGTCATCGACGAGCCTCCCACCAAGGCCGACAACAAGGCCCACGGAAAGTCGACGCACTGAGGCGCAATCCCTGAGGTTCGGGCGCCGTACCCGAGCCGTTCCCTCGCGCCCGGTGTGACAATGCGGGGATGTCTCCCCCCGGCTCCCTCGCGGCCGCGCTGAAGCGGCACGTGCTGTCCACCTGTCGCCATCCGGAATTCCGGCGTGGCCTGCGGGACATGGCGCCGATGGTGCCTGGCCTCGCGGCCTGGGGCCTGGTCACCGGCGTGGCCATGGTGCGCAGCGGGCTCGACCCCTGGCTGGCGCTGCTGATGTCGCTGACCGTCTATGCCGGCTCGTCGCAGCTGGCCTCGCTGCCGCTGATCGCCGCGGGCGCCCCGGTCTGGGTGGTGCTGCTGACCGGCTTCGTCGTCAACCTGCGCTTCGTCATCTACAGCGCGCAGTGGCGCTTCTATTTCGGCCACCTGCCGCGCGGGCAGCGCATGTCGCTGGGCTACTTCGGCGCCGACATCAGCTACGCGATGTTCATGCGCCGCTGGCCCGAGCCCGAGCCGCAGCCGGGCCAGATCGCCTATTTCGCCGGCGGCGCGGTGCCGCTGTGGCTGGGCTGGCAGATTCCGTCGATCCTGGGCATCGTGCTGGCCGACGGCGTGCCGGCGCAGTGGGGCCTGGGCTTCGCCGGCACGCTGGCGCTGATCGGCCTGACCTGCTCGCTGCTGGTCGACCGCGCCACCTGGGTCTGCGCGGGCGTGGCGGCCGCCGCCGCGGTGGCGGCCTTCGCGCTGCCCTACAAGCTGCACATCGTCGTCGCGGTGGCCGCGGCCGTGGCCGCCGGCCTGATGATGGAGATGCCCGGTGGCGGAGGCGGGCGCCCGATCGGCGCGGCGCAGCCGGCCCGGCGTTCGTCCTGACACGACCTGCCCGCGGAGCACCCACGCACGATGTCCAGCCTCGAAGCCTTCTTCACCATCCTCGGACTGGCGCTGGTCACCGTGCTGACCCGCGGCTTCCTGATGCTGCCCGAGCGCGAGCTGCCGATGCCGCCGTGGGCGCGGCGCGCGCTGAAGTACGCGCCGCTGGCCGCGCTGGTGGCGATCATCGCCCCCGAGGTGCTGATGAAGAACGGCGCGCTGATCGCCACGCCGCTCGACGCCCGGCTGATCGGCGCGGCCGTGGCGGTGGCCTGGTTCTTCTTCCGCCGCGGCATTCTCGGCACCATCGTCGTCGGCATGGCGGTCTTCCTGCCGCTGCGCATCGGGCTGGGCTGGTAGCCCGGGCTGCGCTCCGTCGTCGTCGTCCCCCTTTCCTCTGTTTCATCAACTCCGCAACAGCGACCCACCATGAAAGTTCTCCGCCTCCAGGACCTGATCGCCGACGGCCAGATCGCCGGCAAGCGCGTCTTCATCCGCGCCGACCTGAACGTGCCGCAGGATGACGCCGGCCGCATCACCGAAGACACCCGCATCCGTGCGTCCGTGCCGTGCGTGAAGATGGCGCTCGACGCCGGTGCCGCCGTGATGGTCACCAGCCACCTCGGCCGCCCGGTTGAGGGCGAATTCAAGCCCGAAGACACCCTGGCGCCGGTGGCCGCCCGCATGAGCGAGCTGCTCGGCCGCGAGGTCCGGCTGGTCTCGAACTGGGTCGACGGCGTCGAGGTCGCCCCGGGCGAGGTGGTGATGCTCGAGAACTGCCGCCTGAACAAGGGCGAGAAGAAGAACAAGGAGGATCTCGCGCAGAAGATGGCCGCGCTGTGCGATGTCTTCGTGCATGACGCCTTCGGCACCGCGCACCGCGCCGAGGCCTCGACCTACGGCATCGCCCAGTTCGCCCCGGTCGCCTGCGCCGGCCCGCTGCTGGCCGCCGAGATCGACGCGATCTCCAAGGCCCTGGCCAACCCGAAGCGCCCGCTGGTGGCGATCGTCGCCGGCTCCAAGGTCTCGACCAAGCTGACCATCCTGAAGGCGCTCTCCAACAACGTCGACGGCCTGATCGTCGGCGGCGGCATCGCCAACACCTTCATGCTGGCCGCGGGTCTCAAGATCGGCAAGTCGCTGGCCGAGGCCGATCTGGTCGGCGAGGCCAAGGCCGTGATCGAGGCGATGGCCGCGCGCGGCGCCGCCGTGCCCATCCCCGTCGACGTGGTCTGCGCCAAGACCTTCTCGGCCGACGCCGAGGCGACCGTCAAGGCCGCCACCGATGTCGCCGACGACGACCTGATCCTGGACATCGGCCCGAAGACCGCCGAGATCCTGGCCACCCAGCTCAAGGCCGCCGGCACCATCGTCTGGAACGGCCCGGTGGGCGTGTTCGAGTTCGACGCCTTCGCCAAGGGCACCGAGACGCTGGCGCGCGCGATCGCCGAGTCCGAGGCCTTCTCGATCGCCGGCGGCGGCGACACGCTGGCGGCGATCGCCAAGTACGGCATCGAGGGTGATGTCGGCTACATCTCCACCGGCGGCGGCGCCTTCCTGGAGGTGCTGGAAGGCAAGACCCTGCCGGCCTTCGAGATCCTCTCGAAGCGCGCAGCGGGCTGATTGCGCGCACGCACCAGGACATCCGGCCGGCGGTGATGCCCGCCTGATGTCCCTCGGAGGGCCGCCATGTGCGGCCCTTTGCCTTGCGCGGCCGGGCGATGGGGTACCAGGCGGCCGCAGGGGGACAGTCATGCCGCTTGTGCATGAGCGCCCGGGGCCCCGGTCATAACGGGGGATTTCTGCGGATTCTGCGTACTTCCGCGCACAGAAGCGGCGCTAATCTTCGCCGCCCTGTACCTCCCTGACACACCGACGGAGACCCGACCCGATGAGTTCCGACCTGTCGCCTGCCGAGCAGGCGCTGCGCGACGCCGCCTTCGAATACCACCGCGCCCCGACGCGCGGCAAGATCGCCGTCACCCCGCTCAAGCCGCTGATGAACCAGCGCGACCTGTCGCTGGCCTACTCCCCCGGCGTGGCCTATCCCTGCCTGGCCATCGAGCAGGATCCGTCCAAGGCGGCCGAGTACACCTCGCGCGGCAACCTGGTGGCCGTGGTCACCAACGGCACCGCGGTGCTGGGCCTGGGCGACATCGGCCCGCTGGCGTCCAAGCCGGTGATGGAGGGCAAGGGCTGCCTCTTCAAGAAGTTCGCCGGCATCGACGTCTTCGACATCGAGCTGGCCGAGCGCGATCCGGACAAGCTGGTCGAGATCATCGCCGCGCTGGAGCCGACGCTGGGCGGCATCAACCTCGAGGACATCAAGGCGCCCGAGTGCTTCTACATCGAGAAGAAGCTGCGCGAGCGCATGAAGATCCCCGTCTTCCACGACGACCAGCACGGCACCGCGATCATCTCGGGCGCGGCGCTGCTCAACGGCCTGGAGCTGGTCGGCAAGAAGATCGGCGAGGTCAAGATGGCGGTGTCGGGCGCCGGCGCGGCCGCGATCGCCTGCCTGGACCTGATGGTCGGCCTGGGCGTGAAGGTCGAGAACATCTTCGTCTGCGACTCCAAGGGAGTGATCCGCGAAGGCCGCGGCGACCGCCTGGACGAGTCCAAGCAGCGCTACTGCCAGAAGACCGACGCCAGGACGCTGGCCGACGTGGTGCGTGACGCCGACGTCTTCCTGGGCTGCTCGGCCGCCGGCGTGCTGACCGCCGACATGGTCAAGACGATGGCCGACAAGCCGATCATCCTGGCGCTGGCCAACCCCGAGCCCGAGATCCGCCCGGAAGTCGCCAAGGCGGTCCGCCCGGACTGCATCATCGCCACCGGCCGCTCGGACTATCCGAACCAGGTCAACAACGTCCTGTGCTTCCCCTACATCTTCCGCGGCGCGCTGGACTGCGGCGCCACGAAGATCACCGAGGCGATGAAGCTGGCGTGCGTGCGCGAGATCGCCGCGCTGGCCAAGGAGGAGACCAGCGACGAGGTCGCGGCCGCCTACGCCGGCCAGGACCTGAAGTTCGGCCCCGAGTACCTGATCCCGAAGCCCTTCGACGCGCGCCTGATCCTGCGCATCGCGCCGGCGGTGGCGGCGGCCGCGGTCGAGTCGGGTGTCGCCGAGCGCCCGATCGCCGACCTGGACGCCTACCGCGATTCGCTGACCCGCTATGTCTACCAGACCGGCATGTTCATGCGCCCGGTCTTCGCCACCGCCAAGGCCAATCCGGCGCGCATCGTCTACGCCGAGGGCGAGGACGAGCGCGTGCTGCGCGCGGTCCAGGCCGTGCTGTCCGAAGGCCTGGCCCGTCCGATCCTGGTGGGCCGCCCGGGCGTGATCGCCTCGCGCATCGAGCGCGCCGGCCTGCGCCTGAAGCCGGGCGTCGACTTCGAGGTCGTCAACCCGGACGAGGATGCCCGCTTCCGCGAGTGCTGGGAGGAATACCACCGCATCATGAAGCGCGACGGGGTGTCGGTCGAGGCCGCCAAGGCCGCGGTGCGCCGCTCCACGACGCTCATCGCCACGCTGCTGGTCAAGCTCGGCCACGCCGACGGCATGCTCTGCGGTCTGCACGGGCGCTACGACACGCACTTCGAGTACGTGAAGAGCGTCATCGGCCAGAAGGCCGGCGCCAAGGTCTTCGCGACGATGAACGCGCTGATGCTCGAGGAGCACAACCTCTTCATCACCGACACCTTCATCAACGAGCAGCCCTCGGCCGAGGAACTCGCCGAGATCGCGCTGATGGCTGCGGAAGAGGTGCGCCGCTTCGGCCTGCCGCCGAAGGTGGCCTTCCTGTCGCACTCGATGTTCGGCACCTCGCAGCGTCCGTCGGCCAAGCGCATGCGCGCCGCCCACGACCTGTTCGTCGAGCGCGCGCCCGATGTCGAGTGCGATGGCGAGATGCACGGCGATGCCGCGCTGTCGGAGTCGATTCGCCGCAACATCCTGCCGGACTCGACGCTGAGCGGCTCGGCCAACCTGCTGGTGCTGCCGAACATCGATGCGGCCAACATCCTGTTCAACGTGCTGAAGGTGACCGCCGGCAAGGGCGTGACGGTGGGCCCGATCCTGCTGGGCGCGGCCGCGCCGGTGCACATCCTGACGCCGTCGGCCTCGATGCGCCGCGTCGTCAACATGACGGCGCTGGCGGTGGCGGATGCGGCCGAAGCACGGCGTTCTTCGTAACCACCTTGTACTGAACGGCGGTCAATAATCCCTGGTCACGAGTTTTTTCGACACCAAGGAGACCGCCTGATGCCCCGCCACACCAAGATCGTCGCCACCCTCGGCCCCGCCTCGTCCGACCCGGCGGTGCTGGAGCGGATCATCCGCGCCGGGGTCGACGTCGTGCGGCTGAACTTCAGCCATGGCAAGGCACAGGACCACATCGATCGCGCCAACCTGGTGCGCGAGGTCGCGGCCCGCGTCGGCAAGCCGGTGGCGATCATGGCGGATCTGCAGGGCCCGAAGATCCGCGTCGGCAAGTTCGCCGAGGGCCGGGTGATGCTGGAGCCGGGCGCGCGCTTCGTGCTCGACGCCAGCCGCACCGAGCCGGGCGACCTCG
>JAUPTP010000067.1:0-2144 GCA_030918015.1 Pseudomonadota bacterium | reverse complement strand
TGCTGCTCAACGACGGCCTGATCGTGCTGGTGGTCGAGCTGGTGCGCGGCGACAAGGTCCACACCGTCGTGAAGATCGGCGGCGAGCTGTCCAACAACAAGGGCATCAACAAGCAGGGCGGCGGCCTGACCGCCCCGGCGCTGACCTCCAAGGACATGGAGGACATCAAGACCGCGATGTCCTTCCAGTGCGAGTACCTGGCGGTGAGCTTCCCCAAGAGCGCCATCGACATGGAGATGGCGCGCCAGCTGGCCAATGTCGCCGGCGAGCCGTGGCGCCACAAGCCGGGCATGATCGCCAAGATCGAGCGCACCGAGGCCATTCCCCAGCTCGAGGCCATCCTGAAGGCCTCCGACGGCATCATGGTCGCGCGCGGCGACCTGGCGGTCGAGGTCGGCAACGCCGCGGTGCCGGCGCTGCAGAAGAAGATGATCCGCATGGCGCGCGAGATGGACAAGGTCGTCATCACCGCCACGCAGATGATGGAGTCGATGATCCAGAACCCGGTGCCGACCCGCGCCGAGGTCTCGGACGTCGCCAACGCGGTGCTCGACGGCACCGATGCGGTGATGCTCTCGGCCGAGACGGCCGCCGGCAAGTACCCGGTCGAGACGGTCGAGCAGATGGTGGCGATCGCCGAGGCGGCCGAGGCGGCCGAGGAGGTCCGCTTCGAGGCCGACATGGGCAGCCGCACCGTCGGCCGCATCGACCAGTCGATCGCGATGGGCGCGCTGTTCACCGCGCACCACCTGGGCTGCAAGGCCATCCTGGCGCTGACCGAGTCGGGCTCGACCGCGCTGTGGATGAGTCGCCACCGCATCGACGTGCCGATCTACGCGCTGACGACGCAGCCGCTGTCCGAGCGCAAGATGGCGCTCTACCGCAACGTGCGCCCGATCCTGATGCCCAAGTTCGAGGACCGCGACACCGCGCTGGCCGCGGCCGAGCAGCTGCTGGTCGAGCGCGGCGTGCTGCGTCCGGGCGACACCTACGCGATCACCTGCGGCGAACCGATGGGGTACCCGGGTGGAACCAACATGCTCAAGGTCTGCCGCGTCGGCTGAGGCCTGTCACCGGCGCCCGGACGAGGGTGCGGCCGATGTAATCGAGCGTGGATGCGTGTAACGCGCCCCGCCCATTGTGCAAAATTGGCACGCATCAGGCCTTGGCCCAGGGGACTTTGCAGCGGAAATCGCGCATCTGCACGATGGCGAGCCCGTAGAATCTCGGAAGTTTCAGGGTGGTTTCAGGGTTGTTCGGCCTCTTGGGTCCGACAGAAGCGCTCGCAGCCGCCCGCGCCGGTTTCCAGTCACTTCTGAGGTTCTTCCCATGCCCCTCGTTTCCATGCGCCAGCTGCTGGACCATGCCGCCGAAAACGGCTACGGCATTCCGGCTTTCAACGTCAACAACCTCGAGCAGGTGCAGGCCGTGATGGCCGCCGCCGACGAGGTGGGCGCACCGGTCATCCTGCAGGCCTCGGCGGGCGCGCGCAAGTACGCCGGCGAAGCCTTCATCAAGCACCTGATCCTGGCCGCGGCCGAAGCCTATCCGCACATCCCGATGGTGATGCACCAGGACCACGGCACCAGCCCGAAGGTCTGCGCCGGCGCGCTCGACCTGGGCTTCGGCTCGGTGATGATGGACGGCTCGCTGCGCGAGGATGGCAAGACCCCGGCCGACTTCGGCTACAACGTCGACGTGACCCGCCAGGTCGTCGCGATGGCGCACCGGATCGGCGCCACCGTCGAGGGCGAGCTGGGCTGCCTGGGCAACCTCGAGACCGGTGACGCCGGCGAGGAAGACGGCATCGGCGCGGTCGGCAAGCTCGACCACAGCCAGATGCTGACCGACCCGGAAGAGGCCGCCCGCTTCGTGCAGGAAACCCAGCTCGACGCGCTGGCCATCGCCATCGGCACCAGCCACGGCGCCTACAAGTTCAGCCGCCCGCCCACCGGCGACATCCTGGCGATCAGCCGCGTGAAGGAAATCCACGCCCGCATCCCCAACACCCATCTGGTGATGCACGGTTCGTCGTCGGTGCCGCAGGACCTGCGCGCGATCATCAACCAGTACGGCGGCGCGATGAAGGAGACCTACGGCGTGCCGGTCTCCGAGATCCAGGAAGCCATCAAGTACGGCGTGCG
>JAUPTP010000066.1 GCA_030918015.1 Pseudomonadota bacterium | reverse complement strand
TCCTTGTGCGCGACGATCACGTCCGCGTCCTGCAGGTAGCCGAGCTGGCGCGACTCCAGCGCGCTGGTGCCCACCGTGGCCATCGCCGCCGCCTGGAAGGCGTCCTTCAGGAAGGGCAGCAGATCAGTGCCCGGCGCGGTCGCGGCCTTCTCGGCGGCGCGGCGCGCGATCCAGCTCAGCCCGCCGCCGCCCGGGATCAGCCCGACGCCGACCTCGACCAGCCCGACATGGCTCTCCATCGCCGCGACCCGGCGCGCGCAGTGGACGGCCAGCTCGCAGCCGCCGCCCAGCGCCAGCCCGCGCATCGCCGCCACCACCGGCACGCTGGCGTAGCGCACCCGCAGCATCAGGTCCTGCAGCTTCTTTTCCTCCGGCGCGATGCCTCGTGAGCCGGCCTTCAGGAAGACCGGCATCAGCGCTTCGAGGTTGGCGCCGGCCGAGAACACGTCGTCCGGCGACCAGATCACCAGGCCCTGATAGCTGGCTTCGGCCAGCTCGACCGCCTTGAGCAGACCGGCGGTGACGGTCGGGCTGATCAGGTGCAGCTTGGCCGTGATGCTGGCGATCAGCACCTCGCCGTCGAGCGTCCAGACGCGCACTTCCTCGTTGCGGAAGACCTCGGTGCCGCTCTGGAGCGCCGGCACGGCCGCCTCGCCGACCAGCGTCTCGGGGAAGCGCTGGCGCTGGTAGACCGGCAGCGTCGGGCGGGGCAGATATGTGCCCTGCGCGGCCGACCACGAGCCCTTCGGCGTGTGCACGCCGCTGCGGCCGTCGAAGACCCAGTCGGGCAGCGGCGCGCTGGAGAGCGCCAGGCCGGCGTCGATGTCCGCCTTCACCCAGCCGGCGACCTGCTGCCAGCCGGCCGCCTGCCACAGCTCGAACGGGCCCTGCTGCATGCCGAAGCCCCAGCGCATCGCCAGATCGACCTCGCGCGCCGAGTCGGCGATCGAGCCCAGATGCACCGCCGCGTAGTGGAAGGCGTTGCGCAGGATCGCCCACAGGAAGCGGGCCTGCGGGTTGGTGGACTCGCGCAGCAGCTTCAGCCGCTCGGCCGGGGGCTTCTTCAGGATGCGGTCGATGATCGGCTCGGCCTGGGCACCCGAGGCGACGTATTCGCCCTTGGCCGGGTCGAGGCGCAGGATGTCCTTGCCGACCTTCTTGTAGAAGCCGGCGCCCGCCTTCTGGCCCAGCGCGCCCTGCGCGATCAGCGTCGCCAGCACCGGCGGCGTGGCGAAGCTGGCGTGGAAGGGGTCCTGGCCGCGGTCCGGGCCGAGCTGCTCCTGCATCGTGCGGATGACATGCGCCATCGTGTCCAGCCCCACCACGTCCGCGGTGCGGAAGGTGCCCGAGCTGGCCCGGCCGAGTTTCCTGCCGGTCAGGTCGTCGACCAGGTCATAGGCCAGGCCCAGGCGCTCGGCCTCGATCATCGTCGACAGCAGGCCGGCGATGCCGATGCGGTTGGCGATGAAGTTCGGCGTGTCCCGGGCGCGCACCACGCTCTTGCCGAGGGTCGTGGTGGCGAAGGTCTCGAGCTGGTCGAGCACGCGCGCCTCGGTGGCGGGCGTCGGAATCAGCTCGACCAGCTGCATGTGGCGCGGCGGGTTGAAGAAGTGGATGCCGCAGAAGCGCGGCTTCAGCGCCTCGGGCAGCGGCTCCGACAGCGCGGTGATCGACAGCCCCGAGGTGTTCGACGCCAGGATCGCGTGCGGCGCGAGGTGCGGCGCGATCTTCTCGTAGAGCGCGTGCTTCCAGTCCAGGCGCTCGGCGATCGCCTCGATCACCAGGTCGCACTCGGCCAGCAGCGCCAGATCGTCCTCGTGGTTGGCGGCACGGATGCGAGCGGCCTCGGCCGCCAGGCCCAGCGGGGCGGGCTTGAGCTTCTTCAGCCCGTCGATCGCCTTCTGCGCGATGGCGCTCTTCGGGCCGGACGGCGAGGGCAGGTCGAACAGCACGACCGGCACGCGCACATTGACCAGATGGGCGGCGATCTGCGCGCCCATCACGCCGGCGCCGAGCACGGCGACCTGTCGGACAGGGAATCGGTTCATGCGGGCAGCTCCTCTCAGAACAGGGACGCGTCCATCGCCATCAGCGAGGCCTGGCCGGCGCGCGCGGCGCGGATCAGGCTGGCCGTCTCGGGCAGCAGCCGGGCGAAGTGGCAGCGCGCGACGTGCAGCTTGGCGCGGTAGAACGGATCGACCGTCTCGCCGTCGGCCTGGATGCGGTCGAGCGCCACCTGCGCCATGCGCGCCCAGAAGTAGGCGAAGACCAGGTGGCCGACCACGCGCAGATAGTCGGTCGCCGCCGCGCCCACCTCGTCGGCATGGCCGAAGGCCTTCAGCCCCAGCTCGGTCGTCAGCTTCGTCACCTTGTCGCCCAGGTCGGCCAGCGGGTTGACGAACTCCTGCATGTCCTCGCGCACGCCGGCGTCGTCGACGAACTCGGCGATGCGCCGACCGAAGGCCTTGAGCCGCTTGCCGTTGTCGGCCAGCACCTTGCGCCCGAGCAGATCGAGCGCCTGGATCGCGTTGGTGCCCTCGTAGATCATGTTGATGCGCGCGTCGCGCACGTACTGCTCCATGCCCCACTCGCGCACATAGCCGTGGCCGCCGAAGACCTGCAGGCAGGCCGAGGTGGCGCTCCAGCCGTTGTCGGTCAGGAAGGCCTTGACGACGGGCGTCAGCAGCGCGACCTCGTCGGCGGCGGCGCGGCGCACCGCCTCGTCCGGATGGTGGCGCTCCGTGTCGAGCAGCAGGGCGGTGTGCACGCACACCGCCCGGCCGCCCTCGGCCCAGGCCCGTGCGGTCAGCAGCAGCCGGCGCACGTCCGGGTGCACCAGGATCGGATCGGCCGGCTGGTCCGGCGCCTTCGGGCCGGTGAGCGCGCGCATCTGCAGCCGCTCCTTCGCATACGCGACCGCGTTCTGATAGGCCACCTCGGTCAGGCCGAGCGACTGCACGCCCACGCCCAGGCGCGCGGCGTTCATCATCACGAACATCGCCTGCAGGCCCTTGTGGGGCTCGCCCACCCGCGTGCCGACCGCATCCTCCAGCACCAGCTGCGCGGTGGCGTTGCCGTGCAGGCCCATCTTGTGCTCCAGGCCCGTGCAGAAGATGCCGTTGCGTGCGCCCAGGCTGCCGTCGGGGTTGACGAGGAACTTCGGCACCACGAACAGCGAGATGCCCTTCGAGCCCGCCGGCGCATCCGGCAGCCGCGCCAGCACCAGATGCACGATGTTGGCGGCCAGATCGTGCTCGCCGGCGGAGATGAAGATCTTCGCGCCGTTCAGACGGAAGGTGCCGTCGGCCTGCGGCTCGGCCCGGGTGCGCAGCAGGCCCAGGTCGGTGCCGCAGTGCGGCTCGGTCAGGCACATGGTGCCGGTCCACTCGCCGCTGGTGAGCCGGGGCAGGTAGAGCGCCTTCTGCTCGGGCGTGCCGTGCGCGTGCAGCGCCTCGCAGGCGCCGTGCGACAGGCCCGGATACATCGTCCAGGCCTGGCTGGCGCTGTTGAGCATCTCGTAGAGGCACTGGTTGATCACCTGCGGCAGGCCCTGGCCGCCGTGCTCGGGGTCGCCGCTCAGCGCGGGCCAGCCGCCCTCGACGTACTTGGCGTAGGCCTCGCGGTAGCCCGCCGGCGTGCGCACCTCGCGGGTGGCGCGGTCGTGGTGGCAGCCCTCCTCGTCGCCCGGGCGATTGAGCGGAAACACCACCTGCGCGGCGAACTTGCCGCCTTCCTCGAGCACCGCGTTGACGGTGTCGACATCGACCTCGGCATGGGCCGGGATCGCCCGGAAGGTCTCGGTGACCCGGACCAGCTCATGCAGGACGAACTGCAGGTCGCGCAGCGGAGGGGCGTAGCGGGGCATCTGTGTCTCCTTCGGATCGAGAAGCGCCGAGGCGTGGCCGGGATATCGGGCGCGGCCCCGCCAGGATTCAGCCGCTCGGGGCCACGCGATGGCGGGCGAGCATGTTCTGGAAGCCCTGCTCGGCGCGCTGCAGCGCGCCGGGCGTGCGCAGGAAGCGCGCGTCGTGATGCAGCGCCAGCACCAGCCCGTGCAGCTCGAACAGCATCTGGCGCGGGTCGGTGTCGGCGTGCAGGTGGCCTTCGTCGCGCGCCAGCGTGATCGCGCGCACCAGGCCGGTGTGCCAGGTGCGCACCATGTCGGCCAGCGCATCGCGAACCGGCCCCGGGCGGTCGTCGAACTCGACCGCGCCGCTGATGTAGATGCAGCCCGAGTCGACCTCGACGCTGACCCGCTTGAGCCAGCGCCGGTACATCACCTCCAGCCGCGGCAGCCCGCGCGGCTCGCGCAGCGAGGGGTAGAAGACCTCGTCCTCGAAGCGGGCGTGGTACTCGCGGATCACCGAGATCTGCAGCTCCTCGCGCGAGCCGAAATGCGCGAACACCCCCGACTTGCTCATGCCGGTCGTCTCGGCCAGCAGGCCGATCGACAGACCCTCGAGCCCCTTCTGCGAGGCCAGGTTCAGCGCGGCATCCAGGATGGAGGCGCGGGTCTGCTGGCCCTTGTGGGCGGTGCGGGCCGGGCGGGAGTCGAGCGAGGGGGCAGTCACGGTGGCAGGAAAACGAACGATCGTTCTATTCTGATCGAAGTGCCGGGAGGGGCAAGTCGGGGCGGCCCTGAAAGCCTAGAGTCAATACTCTAGGCGATGCTCCGCACGGATGGCCCCACGATTGAATTCGTCACCGGCTCTGCTCTAAGCTTGGCCGAGCAAGGATCTCGCCATGGATGTGCTGCAGCTCGATGTCTCGGGGCGCCCTCAGGCCTGGATTGCGCCGAAGGTCGCCGCCACGCTCTATGTCGGCGACGAGATCGCCTGGACGGTGGGTGCGCCCGTGCTGGTGATGCGCGGCGGCATCCAGCGGGTCAGCGGCCTGCAGTCGCGCCTCGAGCTGCACCCGATCGTGGCGGTGCGCGGCGCGGTGCCCACGCGGGCCTGGCGGGACGTGCCCGCGATCTCCAACCCGAAGCTCTTCGCGCGCGATCGCCACACCTGCGCCTACTGCGGCCAGCGCTTTTCCTCCGATCACCTCACCCGCGAGCACATCGTGCCGACCTCGCGCGGCGGCGCCGACAGCTGGATGAACTGCATCACCGCCTGCCGCGGCTGCAACGGCCGTAAGGGCTGCCGGCTGCTGCACGAGACCGGCATGGAACTCCTTTACCTGCCGTACATTCCCAGCCTGCATGAGGACATGATCCTCAAGGGGCGGCGCATCCTGGCGGACCAGATGGAGTTCCTGCTGGCGAGCGTGCCGCGACACAGCCGGCTGCGCGGCGCCACCGCAGCGACCTGATCCGACTTCCCATTGCCATGATGCGATCTTCCTGCGCGGCCCTGCTGGCCGTGTCCCTGCTGCTGGGGGCGTGCACGACCACCAGCCCCGACGTGATCCGCGCGGGCGAGGCCCAGCGGCTCTCGACGGTGCAGGATGCCGTGGTGCTCAATGTGCGGCCGGTGGTCGTCGAGGGCCAGCAGAGCGGCGCCGGCGGCGTCTCCGGCGCGGTGATCGGCGGCATCGCCGGCGGCTCGGTGGGCGGGCGGCGCGATGCGGGCGTGGGCATGGTCCTCGGCGCGGTGGCCGGCGCGGTGATCGGCAACACCGTCGAGCGCTTCGGCACCCGCGAGGAGGCGGTCGAGATCCTGCTGCAGCTGCCCAGCGGCGAGCGCCGGGCGCTGGTCCAGGCCAAGGCGCTGGAGAACTTCACGCCGGGCGAGGCGGTGGTGCTGGTCACCACGGGCGGGCGCACCCGCGTGATGAAGGCCCCGACCGCCGCGACCGCGGCCCAGCCGGCGCGCTGAGCCGGCGGCCTGCCGGTGCGGCGGGCGTCAGTGCCCCTGCTCGGCGTGCAGCTTCTCGTGGATGCGCCGGTTGGTGCGCCACACGCCCCACAGCACGGCCGGGATCATCGCGCCGGCCACCAGCTCCGGGCTGATCGGCGCGCCGGCGACCTTGATCGCCTTGGCGCCGTAGTAGATCAGGCTCATCACGTAGTACGAGATGGCGGCGATCGACAGCCCCTCCACCGTCATCTGCATGCGCAGCTGCAGGTCCTGGCCGCGGGTGAGCTGGGCCAGCAGCTGCTGGTTCTGCGACTCGGTGGCGATGTCGACGCGGGTGCGCAGCAGCGCGCTGGTGCGCTCGATGCGCTGCGACAGCGCCGCCAGCCGCTGCGCGGTGGCCGCCACCGTCTGGATGGCCGGCGACAGGCGACGCTGCATGAATTCGCTGATCGTCTGCGTGCCGGAGATCGGCTTCTCGCGCAGCTCCTGGATGCGCTGCTGCACGATGGCCTCGTAGGCCTGGGTCGCCGAGAAGCGGTACTGGTGCTCGGCGGTGGCGCGCTCGACCCGCGCGGCCAGCGACACCAGCGTGTCGAGCAGCTCCTGGTCGGTGGCGGCCTTGTGCTCGAGCCGCGCGGTGATGTCGGCCAGCCGCGCCTCCGCCTCGGCCAGCATCGGCGAGAGCGTCTTGGCCGCGGGCAGGCCGCGCAGCGCCATCACGCGGTAGGTCTCCAGCTCGAGCAGGCGCTGCGAGATGCGGCCGGCGCGGGTCTCGGTGGTGCGCTCCGGCGCGATCACCAGCATGTGCTCGAAGCCGTCGTCGCGCAGCCGGAACGAGGTGACCGCGATCGAGTGGCCGTAGGTGCCCATGATCGAGGCCACCACGCTGCGCCCGCCCAGCCAGCGCTGGCCGCGCCGGGCCGCCTCCGGCGCGTTGGCGATGTCGCCGATCACCAGCGCCAGCTTGATCGCGGTGATGGTGCGCCCGGGAATGGCGGCCAGCCAGCCCGCATCGACCGCCAGCGCGTCCAGCGCCGGGTTCTCGGCCTCCAGGCCGGCGCCCTCGGGCAGCGCCTGCACGATCGAGTAGCGGGTGAACTCGCTGTGGCGCTCCCACTTCATCGTGCACGGCCCCAGGCGCAGGCGCACGAAGTTGTCGCGCAGCGCCTCCATCGGCAGATCGGCCTGACCCGGCAGGCGGCGCAGGTGATTCCACTCCTGCTCGCGGCTGATGCCTTCGTTCAGCACCGCCACATAGACGACCAGCGCCGGCAGGCGGATGCGTGCGGTCGGGCGGGCATGGACCTCGTTGTGGAGCAGCGCGCGCAGGTCGTCGTCAGGGGGCAGGGCACTGCGGCAGAGGGCGGGGGCGTCGGTCGTCATCGCGGGCTCGGGGCGGAGAGGGAACGGGCAGGGCGAGTACAGCCCCGCGAGCGTAACGGTTTCTGAGGGCCCCCCCTCTTGAAAGCCGCTGGCGCGTTCCTATAATCAGATCCGTTAGCACTCGCTGGTGGTGAGTGCTAGTGATCCCGGCGGTCATGAACTGCCGAGACCCCACCTCACTTCTGTCCGATCCAAGCTCTGTTTCTAGGAGTCGCCATGAACCTTCGTCCCCTGCACGACCGCGTGATCGTCAAGCGTCTGGAAAACGAGACCAAGACCGCCCTGGGCATCATCATCCCGGACAACGCGGCCGAGAAGCCGGACCAGGGTGAAGTGCTGGCCGTCGGCCCGGGCAAGCGCAACGACAAGGGTGACTTCGTCGCGCTGAACGTGGCTGTCGGCGACCGCGTGCTGTTCGGCAAGTACAGCGGCCAGACCGTCAAGGTCGACGGCAACGAGCTGCTGGTGATGCGCGAAGAGGACCTCTTCGCCGTGGTCGAGAAGTAAGCCGCCCTCAGGCGCTTTCTCCCGCACATCCCCCCATTCCCAGATTTCAAGTATTCGGAGTTAGAACATGGCTGCAAAAGACGTCATCTTCGGCGCAGACGCGCGTCACCGCATGGTCGAGGGCGTGAACATCCTGGCCAACGCGGTCAAGGTCACGCTGGGCCCCAAGGGTCGCAACGTCGTGCTGGAGCGCTCGTTCGGCGCCCCGACCGTCACCAAGGACGGTGTCTCGGTCGCCAAGGAAATCGAGCTGAAGGACAAGCTGCAGAACATGGGCGCCCAGATGGTCAAGGAAGTCGCTTCCAAGACCTCGGACAACGCCGGTGACGGCACCACCACCGCCACCGTGCTGGCCCAGGCGATCGTGCGCGAAGGCATGAAGTATGTCGCCGCCGGCATGAACCCGATGGACCTGAAGCGCGGCATCGACCGTGCGGTCGCCGCCCTGGTCGTCCAGCTGAAGGCCGCCTCGAAGGCCACCACCACCTCGAAGGAAATCGCCCAGGTCGGCACGATCTCGGCCAACTCCGATGCGGACGTCGGCGGCATCATCGCCGAGGCGATGGACAAGGTCGGCAAGGAAGGCGTCATCACCGTCGAAGACGGCAAGAGCCTGGACAACGAGCTCGACATCGTCGAGGGCATGCAGTTCGACCGCGGCTACCTGTCGCCCTACTTCATCAACAACCCCGAGAAGCAGAGCGCGATCCTCG
>JAUPTP010000065.1 GCA_030918015.1 Pseudomonadota bacterium | reverse complement strand
ATGCGGCCGTGCGGGCTGAGCATGAAGACGCGCACGCCCTTCTTGCCGCGCATCGCGTACTCGGCCGCGCTGCCGGTGTCGCCCGAGGTGGCGCCCAGGATGTTGAGCTGCTCGCCGCGGCGGCCCAGTTCATACTCGAACAGGTTGCCCAGCAGCTGCATCGCCATGTCCTTGAAGGCGAGCGTCGGGCCGTTGGACAGGCCCTCCAGGCACAGGCCCGGCTCCAGCGCGGTGAGCGGCGTGATCGCGGCGGTGCCGAAGACCTCGGCCGTGTAGGTCCTGTCGACCAGCGCCTTCAGGTCCAGCGGCGGAATGTCGTCGATGTAGAGCGACAGGATCTCGAAGGCCAGCTCGGCGTATGAGAGGCCGCGCCAGCGCGCCAGCTTGGCCGCGTCGACCACAGGGTAGCTGACCGGCAGGTACAGACCGCCATCGGGCGCCAGGCCCTCCAGCAGGATCTCGCAGAAACGGCGGGGGGTCTGGTCGCCTCGGGTGCTGATGTATTTCACTTGGAGTCGTCGGGACAGGGGTCGGGAAGAGCGTTCTTGCGGGTATCGAGCAGGTCCTGGATCAGCGCGAGCTGATCGGCATAGGCCGCGACCTGGGGACACTGCCGGGCCAGCGAAGCATAGATTGTCGCCGCTTCTGACAGCCGTTCCGCATCGACGGGCTGCCGAAGGGTCGCCAGCCTCATCAAGGCATAGGCCTGATCGTCGAGCGCCTCGGGGCTCTCTGCTGTCTTCTCCACCAGTTGCTGGCTGATTGCCAGACTTTGCCTATAAGCATCTTCAGCAGCGAGGCTGTCACCCAGGGCTTGAGCAGCCTCGCCCACGTTATTCAACGCGACCAATAAATCGCGCAACGCCTGCGGATGGCCACCCAGCTTCCCTACCAGTTGTCGACTGATGTCGAGACCTTCACGGTACCCCATTTCTGCACCATGCCAGTCGCCCTGGGACTGCGCGACAACCCCTGCATGGTTCAAAGACACAAACAAGTCGCGCAGAGCCAGCGGCGTGGCACCTAACCTTTCCATCAACTCACGACTAAGCTGCAGCCCTTCCTGGCACGCTGCATTAGCTCCCTGCCAGTCGCCTTGTGTCTGTGCAATCTCGCCGACATGGCTCAACGATACGGACAGGTCGCGCAAGGTCTGCGTCGTTTTGCCCAAAGTCGCCACAAGCTTCCGGCGCATAGCCAAGCTTTCCTGATAGGCCTCCTGCGCCTCATGCACATCTCCACGAACCAGTGCCACTTGTCCCACGTTATCTAATGCGACAGAGACATCGCGCAGCACATCTGGCATGCCTACCTGCTGCTCCGCCAGTTCGCGCCTGATCTGCAGACTTTCTTTGTATGCAGCCTCAGCCACGCCCCAAGCCCCCTGTGCCGCAGCCACTCGGCCGACGTTGTCCAGCGATACCGACACATCTCGAAGCACCTGCGGACCCGCTCGCTGCTTTTTCACAAGCTCCCGGCTGATCTCCAAGCTTTCAAGATAGGCCTTCTCCGCGCCACGCAAATCGCCACTGATCTCTACAACTCGACCCAGCATGTCAAGGGCGACCGACACATCCCGCAGACGCTGGGTCAAGGGCAGTCTGCCGTCAGCATGGACACGTAGCCTAGCCAAGGTCAGTACATCTTCCGCAACCATGCGCGCCTGTTCGAGGCGACCATGCTGCAAGCAAACATCAGCTGCGCGTCGCCCATCCCATAGCGACAGACTCCAGATCTGAGGATGATCGAACTGTAGTTCGTGGGCAGAGAAGCCGTTGAAGTTCACTCGCCATTGGTCTAACCAGTAGCTCAGAGCGGCCTCGACTTCTGCCTCGGTCTCCGGCGTGGGCACCCAGAAAGTTTGCGCGACGGTCCTGTCAACCCCGTCGGACCGGACCGCCTGCTCCATCGCGGCCAGCTCGACCGACTGCAGCCGGACATGCCACAGGTCGGGCGCGAGATGCGCCATCTCGGCCGCGCCGCCTGCAGGCAGCAGCAGGATCAGCGGGACATGGCGCTCGGCCTCCAGGATGCTGCGCCGCTCGTTCAGGCGGAGCAGCAGTTCACGCCGCTCGGCATCCCAGGGCGCGAGACCGGCACCGCGATGCACCTCCAGCCAGCAGGCCCCGGCATCGGCAGGCTGAGGAACACCGAACAAGGCCTTGAGCGACAGCTCGGCGAAGCGCTCTGGATGGGACGAACCGATGACGATCAGGCGGCGCCCCTGGCGGCGCAGGTGCTCGCTCAGACGCGCCTTGAGGGCCTCGGCCAGCGCAGGCGTCGTGACGCTGTAGACCAGCAGTCCGAAGCCGTGCAGCAGGCGCAGGCGGCGCTCGAGCTGGCGCCAGGCCTGCTGCGTGGCCGCCTCAGGCGGCTGCAGAGCCGGACGGAGCGGAGACGCTGCCGGTGTCATCGGAAACAGGCGCGAACCGCTCGATCAGCGGCCACAGCAAGGGATTGAGATCCAGCCACTCGACTCCGTTGCGATAGTTCAGCACCGCACGGATGTCGAAGAAGCGTGCCACCGTCGGCCAGTCGCTGCGCCTGGGCAGATCCAGCGCGTTCACCGCGGCGATGGCATGCAGCAGCGCGTACTCGTCACGGGTGACCATGCTCTCGAACTCCACGCGGTGCCGGTCGATCACCGTGGTGATGATCGGATCGTCGGCCTGCAGCGGCAGACGCTCCAGCGCGTAGTAGCCCTGGTCCATCGCGTCCAGCAGGAAGCGGCGCAGCAGCTGGCGCAGATCGCCGCCGGAGCGCAGCGCCAGCAGATCCAGGGCCTCCGGGCTGACCAGTTCGGCCCAGCGCGGAAAACGCCGGTCCAGCACCCGCCGCATGACCTGCAAGCCCTGCTCGCGCGGCTGACGTCTGGCCTTGGCAGGCGGCTCGCACACCCTGACAGATGCCAGCATGGACAGGCTGACGTACTGCCCGACATTCGTCAGATAGTGCAGATACGGCGGCACCGCATAGACCACCTGCAGCTCGGGCAGGCGCAGATGCTCGCGGTCGGCATCGAACAGCTTGACGACGCGGTTGAACATGTCCGCGGCCGCGCTGTCCCCGACGCCGCGCAGCCGCTCGAGCGAATCGACCAGCAGCACCACCTTGTCGACCTGGAAGCGCTGCCGCACGGCCACGGCCATCTCGCGGATGTACTCGCGGCACTGCGCCAGCGTGCGCTCCTCGCGGGCCAGATCGAAGTCGCGGATGTGCTGCAAGATGCTCTGCTGCTGCCGCTTGAACTCCATCTTGGCGCCGCCCAGCGTCAGGCTGGTGATCTGGACATCCGACTGCAGCCACTGCCCGAAACGGCTGGCCACCGACTCGCTGCGGAAGTCCGCACCGAAGGCGTCACTCGCGCTCAGCCGATCGGCAAAAGCCAGCGCGGTCACCAGCAGCAGGTCGATCGTGCGGATCGGATGGCTCTCGCCGATGTACTCCAGCACGTCGACGATGAAGGCCTTCGTGCGCGACTGGCCGTTGAGCTCGACCGCCAGCCGGCGCAGCTCCGTGCTCTTGCCGGTGCCGCGCTGGCCGCTGAAGTAGTAGAGCTGAGAACCGGTGGTGCGGCGGATCGATCGTGCCAGGGTAAGGACGACATCCTCGGCCCCGGTTCCGTGAAGCCCCGGCACATAGCGCGGGTCGGTGGCATCGAGCGCACCGGGATCGTTCTGCAGGACGGTGGCCAGCTCGTCCAGCAGCACCTCACGGGAATCGATCGTCACGGCCGCATCCCGCTCAGGCCAGCTCTTCCTTGCGCAGCGACACGATGGGCGCGAGCACCGTCGGCAGCGCCTGCATCTGCGCCAGCGCGTCGCGCATCGCGCCTTCCTGGGTCTCGTGCGTCAGGATGATGACGTCGGTCTGGTGCTCGCCCTCGTTGGACTCGCGCTGCAGCACCGCGTCGATCGAGATGTCGGAGGCCGCCAGGATCGCGGTGATCGCCGAGAGCACGCCCTTCTGGTCGGCCACGCGCAGGCGCAGGTAGAAGGCGGTGCGGATCTCGCTGATCGGCAGCACCGGCGTGTCGCGCAGCTCGTCGGCCTGGAAGGCCAGATGCGGCACGCGGTGGTCGGGGTCGGCGGTGTGCAGGCGGGTGATGTCGACCAGGTCGGCGATCACGGCGGACGCGGTCGGCTCGGAGCCGGCGCCCTTGCCGTAGTAGAGCGTCGTGCCCACCGCGTCGCCCTGCACCATCACCGCGTTCATCGCGCCCTCGACGTTGGCGATCAGGCGCTTGGCCGGCACCAGCGTCGGGTGCACGCGCAGCTCGATGCCCTTGACGTCGTCACGGCGCTTGGCGATGCCCAGCAGCTTGATGCGGTAGCCCAGCTGCTCGGCGTAGCGGATGTCGGTGGCCGACAGCTGGGTGATGCCCTCGACATGGGCCTTGTCGAACTGCACCGGGATGCCGAAGGCGATCGCGCTCATGATCGTCGCCTTGTGGGCGGCGTCCACGCCCTCGATGTCGAAGGTCGGGTCGGCCTCGGCGTAGCCCAGGCGCTGCGCCTCCTTGAGCACCACGTCGAAGTCCAGGCCCTTGTCGCGCATCTCCGACAGGATGAAGTTGGTCGTGCCGTTGATGATGCCGGCCACCCACTGCACCTGGTTGGCGGTCAGGCCCTCGCGCAGCGCCTTGATGATCGGGATGCCCCCGGCCACCGCGGCCTCGAAGGCCACCATCACGCCACGGGCGCTGGCCGCGGCGAAGATCTCGGTGCCGTGCACCGCCAGCAGCGCCTTGTTGGCGGTGACCACATGCTTGCCGGCGTCGATCGCCTCCAGCACCAGGGCGCGCGCCTCGGTCGTGCCGCCGACCAGCTCGACGATGATGTCGATGGCCGGGTCGGCGATGATGGCGCGGGCGTCGGCCACCACCTGGGCCTTGTCGCCCACGATGGCGCGGGCCTGGTCCAGGTTGCGACGGTTCACGGACACCAGGCGGATCTCCCGGCCGGCGCGACGACGAATCTCTTCCTGATTGCGCTGCAGGACATGGAAGACGCCTGCACCGACGGTGCCGAGACCGATCAGGCCAACTTGGATGGGCTTCATAAGACTTGGGTTCAGGGGAAGGTCGCGGGGGAAAACGGGAGCCGAGGCTCAGACGGCGTGGCGTCGGCGATAGCCGTCGAGGAAGCGGGCGATGCGACCGATCGCGTCGGTCAGGTCATCGGAGTTGGGCAGGAAGACGAGGCGGAAATGGTCCGGCGTGGCCCAGTTGAAGCCGGTGCCCTGCACGATCAGCACCTTCTCCTCGGCCAGCAGCTCGTAGGCGAACTTCTGGTCGTCCTCGATCGGGTACATCTTCGGGTCCAGGCGCGGGAACATGTAGAGCGCCGCCTTGGGCTTGACGCAGGACACGCCCGGGATCTCGGTCAGCAGCCGGTGCGCCAGGTCGCGCTGGCGGCACAGGCGGCCGCCCGGCGCCACCAGGTCCTTGATGCTCTGGTAGCCGCCCAACGCGGTCTGGATCGCCAGCTGGCCCGGCGTGTTGGCGCACAGCCGCATCGAGGCCAGCATGTTCAGGCCCTCGATGTAGTCGCGCGCATGGCGCTTGTCGCCCGAGACCACCATCCAGCCGGCGCGGTAGCCGCAGGAGCGGTAGTTCTTCGACAGGCCGTTGAAGGTCAGGATCAGCACGTCGTCGGCCAGCGAGGCGATGCTGGTGTGGACATTGCCGTCGAACAGCGTCTTGTCGTAGATCTCGTCGGCGAAGACGATCAGCTGGTGCTGGCGCGCGACCTCGATCAGCGCCTGCAGCACCGGCTCCGGATAGAGCGCGCCGGTCGGGTTGTTCGGGTTGATGATCACCAGCGCCTTGGTGCGCGGCGTGATCTTGGCGCGGATGTCGTCCAGATCAGGCATCCACTCCGACGACTCGTCGCAGAGATAGTGCACCGGGCGGCCGCCCGAGAGCGCCACCACCGCGGTGTAGAGCGGATAGTCCGGCGAGGGGATCAGCACCTCGTCGCCGTCGTCGAGCAGCGCGTTCATCGCCATCGAGATCAGCTCGGAGGCGCCGTTGCCCAGGTAGACGTCATCGACGGTCACGCCGCGGATGCCCTTCTCCTGCGTGTAGTGCACGACCGACTTGCGGGGCGCGAACAGGCCCTTGGAATCGGTGTAGCCGGCCGCATGCGGCAGGTTGCGGATCATGTCCTGCACGATCTCGTCGGGCGGCTCCAGCCCGAACACCGCCAGGTTGCCGATGTTGAGCTTGATGATCTTGTGGCCCTCCTCCTCCATCTGGCGGGCCTTTTCCAGCACCGGGCCACGGATGTCGTAGCACACGTTGGCGAGCTTGCCGGACTTGGCGACGGTCTTGAGCACGGGGGGATCCTGTTCGCGGTGAGAGAGAAAGAACGCTGGAGACGGCGCAGGGGGACAGCAGGGCGGCCATTGTCGGCCAAAGGCTAGAATTTAGCGCATCCCGCCCGCCCATCCCCTGCCGTGAAACTCCAGCCCGATCGACTCGACGGCGTCAACGCCATCTTCAGCACCGCCACCGATGCGGTCTCGGTCAACAACCAGAGCGCGCTTGAGCAGTGGCGCAGCAGCGTCATCGTGCCCTGGCGCGGCGCGGTGGTCGCCTGGCCGCACAGCCGCGTCGAGGATCTGCGGCGCGAGGACTTCGACGCGCTGCTGGCCCTCAAGCCCGAGCTGGTGATCTTCGGCAGCGGCCGCACGCTGCGCTTCGTGCACCCCGCGATCACCCGCGGCCTGCTCGAGGCCGGCGTGGGGGTGGAATGCATGGACACGGCCGCGGCCTGCCGCACCTACAACGTGCTGGTCAGCGAAGGCCGGCAGGCGGTCGCGGCGTTGCTGATCGGCTGAAAGGGCAGGTTCGGCCGTTGTGGGGCCCCACGGATCATGCCTTGAACTGGCAGTATAATGATGGGCTTATCCCCATCAGGGATCCACAAGACTACAGAACTTGCATGACGCCCGCTCTCAACAAATCTCTGCCGGAATTTGAAGCGAATGCAACCGGTGGCGTGAAGTTCACCCCCCAGGCTTTCCTCGGCAAGACGGTGGTGCTGTATTTCTACCCGAAGGACAGCACGCCTGGCTGCACCACCGAGGCGATGCAGTTCCGCGACCACCACAAGGACTTCGCCAATGCGGGCGCTGTGGTCTTTGGCGTGTCGCGCGACAACATGGCCTCGCACGACAAGTTCAAGCAGAACCTCGAGCTGCCCTTCGAGCTGATCGCCGACACGGAAGAGAAGCTCTGCCACATGTTCGGCGTCGTCAAGAACAAGATCATGTACGGCAAGAAGGTCAAGGGCATCGAGCGCTCGACCTTCCTGATCGACGCCGAGGGCCTGCTGCGCACCGAATGGCGCGGCATCAAGGTCGCCGGCCATGTCGAGGAGGTCCTCAAGGCCGTGCAGGAGCTGAAGAAGCCTGCCTGATCCTGTCGAGGATGTCGCATCCGCGGGCCTTGGCGCCTGCAGCGTCCTGTGCATAATGGGTTCATGCGCGTAAGCCCTGAACCGCATTCCCCGATCGAGAAGCCGCCCAGCTTGCTGTGCGGCTTTTTCTTTTCACGTTGACGCTTTCGCTCATGCCTCTGCCCAAACCCCCTGCCAAGCGCGGCTCCGTCCTCGACCCTTCCGCCTTCGACGCCCAGTCGGCGCCGAAACCGTCACGACGCTCGCTGCCCAAGCCGGCCGCCGTCGAGGACAGCAGCAGCGCACTCGAACTCCAGCCGCCGCAGCAGCCGGTGGCTGCGCCCCCGATCACCCCGGCGATCGCCCTGCCGGTGCCGGTCGAGGCCAAGACGCCCGCGCCGGTGGCACCGGCCAAGCCGGCACGCGCCCCGCGCACCAGGTCGGCCGCCGCAGCCGCCCCGGCGCCTGTGGCCAAGCCGCGCCGCGCCCGGGTCAGCACCGGCGGCCCGGCCAAGCTCTTCGTGCTCGACACCAACGTGCTGATGCATGACCCGATGTCGCTGTTCCGCTTCGAGGAACACGATGTCTATCTGCCGATGATCACGCTCGAGGAGCTCGACGGCCACAAGAAGGGCATGAGCGAGGTCTCGCGCAACGTGCGCCAGGTCAGCCGCGAGCTCGACGCGCTGGCCGCCAGCCAGGGCGAGGCCAAGGACTTCGATCCGGGCGCGGGCATCGCGCTGGGCCGCACCGGCCACCGCGAGGCCGGCGGCAAGCTGTTCTTCCAGACCACCTTCGTCGACTTCAAGCTGCCCGACGGCCTGCCCCAGGGCAAGGCCGACAACCAGATCCTGGGCGTGGTGCAGGCGCTGCGCACGCAGCAGCCCGAGCGCGAGGTCGTGCTGGTGTCCAAAGACATCAACATGCGCATCAAGGCCCGCGCGCTGGGCCTGGCCGCCGAGGACTACCTCAACGACAAGACGCTGGAAGACGCCGACCTGCTCTACACCGGCGTGCTGCAGCTGCCGGGCGACTTCTGG
>JAUPTP010000064.1 GCA_030918015.1 Pseudomonadota bacterium | reverse complement strand
AACTACGACGCCGCCAGCGTCGCGGCCGCCTGCAAGGACCTGGAGGCCTCGAAGCTGCCGGCCACGCTGATGGTCGACTGCAGCCACGCCAACAGCAGCAAGCAGCACGAGCGCCAGATCGAGGTCGCGCGCGACATCGGCGCGCAGATCGCCGCGGGCGGCCGCAGCGTCTTCGGCGTGATGGTCGAGAGCCACCTGAAGGCCGGCGCGCAGAAGTTCTCGCCGGGCAAGGACGACGCCTCGAAGCTGGAATACGGCCGCAGCATCACCGACGCCTGCATCGGATGGGACGACTCCGAGCATGTGCTGGACGTCCTGCATCAGGCGATCCTGGCGCGCCGCGGCTGAGCGGCGAGGCTGCCGGCTGGCCGCCTCAGTCGCCCGAGGCGGCCAGCCGCTCGCTTTTCCAGTAGACGTCGTCGCCGCCCAGGCCGTCGAGGTTGGCGCGGTTGAGCACCCGCGCCAGCACGAACAGCAGATCCGAGAGCCGGTTCAGGAACTGGCGCGGCGCGTCGTTGACCGGTTCGCCCGAACGCTGCAGCGTCACCACCGCGCGCTCGGCCCGGCGCGCGACCGACCGGGCCACATGCGCCAGCGAGGCGCTGCGCGTGCCCGCCGGCAGGATGAACTCCTGCAGGCGCGGCAGCTGGGCGTTGTGGTGCGCCAGCGCCTCGTCCAGCCGCAGCACCGCCTCATCCTTCAGCAGCGTGTAGCCGGGAATGCACAGCTCGCCGCCGAGGTTGAAGAGTTCGTGCTGGATCATGACGAGCAGGGTGCGCACCTCGTCGGGCAGCGGCTCGGCCAGCAGCACGCCCAGGTGCGAGTTGAGCTCGTCCACGTCGCCCATCGCGGCGATGCGCAGGTGGTCCTTGGGCACGCGCGTGCCGTCGCCCAGGCCGGTGGTCCCGTCGTCGCCGGTGCGGGTGCTGATCTGTGTGAGTCGATTTCCCATGGCGCGCATCGTAGCGTCAGCACGTTTCGCCCGGCAGGCGACGGGCACAATACGTGGCAGTCACGAACCGTCACGAATACCGAAGGCAGTCCCATGTCCACCCCGAACCTGAACGACCTCAACGACGCCGAGATCGGCGAACTCGACGATCTGCTGGCGCAGATCCCCGCGCCGCTGGAGGCGCTCGATGTCGTCATGCTCGACGGCTACCTCTGCGGCGTGCTCGCGCAGCCGCAGGCCCTCGACATCGCCGACTGGCTGCCGCCGGCCTGCGACTGGAACCTCGGCGACGAGGAGCACGGCGGCGGGGCGGTGCTCACGCCCGACACGGCCGGCTGGCATGGCGCCCGCCACGAGCGGCTGGTGGCGCTGGTCCAGCGCCGCTTCGAGGCCCTGAACCGCCAGATGGTCGAGGACGGCTGGTTCGATCCGATCGTCATGCAGCCGCTGGACGAGAACGACCAGCCGCTGACCGGGCGGGCCCTGATCGAGGGCGCCCTGGGCCCGTGGGTCATCGGCTTCGAGCATGCGCTCAACCATTTCCACGGGCTGGAGGCGCTGCCGCACGGCGACGTCCCCGATCTGCTGGCCTGCCTGCGCCGCCACCTGCCGGACCAGAGCGAGGACGAGCAGGCCTACACCAAGGCGCTCGATCAGGAGCATCCGCTCAAATCGCTCGATGCGGCGATCGAGGACCTGGTGGGCAATGTCGTCGAGATGGCCGACCTGGGCCGGGCCGAGCGGCTGAAGGTCACCCAGGTGCGCCGCGATGCGCCGAAGATCGGTCGCAACGACCCCTGCCCGTGCGGCAGCGGTCGCAAGTACAAGCAGTGTCACGGCCGCGATCAGGCTTGATCGACCTCAAGACCCGGCGATCTTCCTGCTGACAGACTGGGCTGCCCGGACGCTCGGTGCGGCCCGGAACTCAGACGCAAGGAGACTGTCATGAAGATTCTGGTCGCCGTCGACGGCAGCGAATTCACCCGGCGCATGGTCGCCTACTGGGCCGCCCATGACGAGTGGCTGGGCACGCAGCACGAGTTCACCGTGCTGACCGTCGTGCCGCCGGTGCCGCCCCGCGCGGCCGCTGCGCTCGACCGCGAGCTGATGCACGCCTATTACGCCGACGAGGGCGAGAAGGTGTTTCATCCGCTGCGCGCCTTCCTGGATGGACGGGGCCTGAAGGTGGCCTTCCTCAGCAAGACCGGTCACATCGCCGACACGATCGCCTCGACGGCGAGCGAGGGCGGATTCGACCTGCTGATGATGGGCTCGCACGGCCACGGCACGCTCGGCAACCTGGTGATGGGCTCGGTCGCCACCAAGGTGATGGCGCACTGCAAGGTGCCGGTGCTGCTGATCCGCTGAAGCCGCCTGCCGCGCGGCTCAAGCGCCGGGGCGGCCGCGCGGGCGATCTCCGGGCAGCGCGGTGTCGGCCGCCGAGGACGCCGCCGGCTCGGCGTGGTTCTGCGACTCGATGCTCATGTCGAGGCCGAAGGCGGTGCCGTAGTCCGCGCAGTCTTCGGACGGACGCCGTTCCTGGGCGGCACGGGGACGGCCTGATCCCCATGCGGGCCAGTTCAGCCACCTGGTCAGCGAGCGCTTCATCGTCGTCATTGCCGATCTCCCGAGACTGCTTGTCAGGGTCCTGCGACGGCGTGCGCGGACCGACCTCTTCAGGGCGATCCCGGCCTGTGCAGCCCTGTTGTCTCCTCGCTCAGCCGATCTGCGGACCGGGCCGGCCTGCTTCGACAAGAAAGCTGGCCAGCGGGGTCATCCGCGAATGCGGCAGCACCGGAAAATCCGTCGCCCTGGCGTGGCAGTGTAGCGACTGCTCTGTCACTTCCAGTTGCATGTAACCCCGGACATCGCTGCGCATGTGAAGAATGTCCGGGTTGCAGCGGCGAATCAGCGCCATCGTGGCTTCGGGCATGCCGGCCGAGGTGAGCGAGGTGGCGACGAACTCGCTGGCCACCACCGGCGAGCGCTCCTGGTTGGGCTGCGGCCGCAGCCGCGCCGCCACATGGCGATGGACATCGCCGCCCAGCATCACGACATTGTCCACATGCTGGCGACCGATGAAGTCGAGCAGCGCGGCCCGCTCCTGCGGGTAGCCATCCCAGCCATCGGTGAAGACCAGCCGCCGGTGGCCGGGCCCGGGCACGCCCCACGAGCTCATCTGCGTGGACTGGCCGACCAGCTTCCAGCGACGCTGCGAGGCGGCCAGACCGCGCTCGAGCCAGCGACGCTGGTCGGTGCCCAGCAGCGACCGACCGGTATCGTCCAGCGAGGCGCAGTTCCAGCGCAGGTGCCCGTTGTAGCGTCCTGCCGTGTTGCAGGCCTGCGCATCCCGGTACTGGCGGCCGTCGAGCATCCACAGCTCGGCCAGGCGGCCCCAGACGAAGCGGTCATGCATGCGCATGCCCGCCGTGCCGAGCCACTGGTCGGGCGCCAGCGGCATGTGCTCGAAATAGGCCTGATAGGCATGGCTGCGCACCTGCACGAAGTCGGCCGGCGACAGCTCCAGCTCGTCGTCGCCCTGCAGGCCGGCGTAGTCGTTGCGGACCTCGTGGTCATCCCAGGCCAGCACCCAGGGATGGGCCTGGTGGGCGGCCCGCAGGTCCGGGTCCAGCTTGTAGTGCGCGTGGCGGCGGCGGAACTGATCCAGCGTGAAGGCCTGGCCGCTTTCGTGGGTGCGCACCCGCAGCCGGCGCGGGCTCGGGTTGTCGTAGATGTAGTCCCCGACGAACATCACCAGGTCGATGTCGAGCGAGGCGATCTCGCGCTGCGCCAGGAACCAGCCCTGTTCGTAGTGCTGGCAGGACGCCAGCACCAGCCGCAGCCGCTCCACCGGCGCGTCCTCGGCCGGGGCGGTGCGGGTGCGGCCGGTCGGGCTGCTCACGCCGCCGGCGATGAACCGGTAGAACCAGGACCGGCCCGGCGGCAGGCCCTGCACCTGCACCCGCACGCTGTGGGCCAGCGCCGGACCGGCCCAGACCTCGCCCTGGCGGGCGATGCGCGCGAACTGCGCGTCGTGCGCCACCTCCCAGCGCACGGGCACCAGCGCGTCGGGCATGCCGCCCCGGGGGGCCATCGGCGCCGGGGCCAGCCGGGTCCACAGCACGACCGAATCCGGCCGCGGCTGGCCGCTGGCCACGCCGAGCGGGAAGGGGTCGGCCGTGAACCGAGGCCGGGTCTCGCGCGGCAGCGAGGCGTCCGGCGCGGCGCCGACACGCTGGGCGGCCAGCAGCGCGGCCCAGCGTGTCAGTGCCTGCAGCGTCGCGCGCCGCGACAGGGCGGGGGTCTTTCCGTTCTTCGTCATTTTGATCAGGCAGCGGCCGGCCCCTCCTGCGGCACGCCGGCCGCCAGGGCCGCGCCGATGCGGTCGAGCAGGCCGGGCCGGGCCACGCTGCCGGACAGCGCGTCCGCCAGCTTCCACTGGTGCCAGTGCAGATCGACCGGCACATGCACGTCCGGCCGCAGCAGCCGCAGGGTGCCGGCCTCGACCCGCGCGCGCACCAGCGGCCAGGCCGCCACGCCGATGCCCCAGCCGCGCTCGACCGCCTGCACCGAGGCCTCCGACGAGGGCACATAGCGCTGCAGCAGCCGCGGCGTGGGCAGATCGAGGGCGCGTTCGACCCACTGCGCCTGCACGTCGTCCTTGCGGTTGAAGACCACGAAGGGCACCTGCGAGAGGTGGCGCCGCTGCAGGCCGTCGCCGCCGAGCATCCGCTCGACGAAGGCCGGGCTGGCCACCGCGACATAGCGCATGCTGCACAGCGGCGTGACCCGGCAGCCGCGCAGCGCCTCGGCCACGGTCGACACGCAGCCCAGCACGCGGCCCTCGCGCAGCCAGTCGTGGGTGAAGTCCTGATCGTCGACGATCAGCTCCAGCGAGATGCCGTCGTCGACCAGCGGCTGCAGCGCGGGCAGCACCCAGGTCGCCAGGCTGTCGGCATTGACCGCGATCGGGATCCGGGCCTCGATGTCGATGCGCTCGCCCAGGTCGCGGGCGATGTCGCTGCGCAGCGCCTGCAGCTGGCGCGCGTAGCGCAGCAGCACCTGCCCCGGCCCGGTGAGCCGCAGCGGCCGCGAGCGCACCACCAGCGGCTGGCCGATCTGCACCTCCAGCGCGCGCAGCCGCTGCGACACCGCGCTCTGCGTGATCGCCAGCCGGTGCGCGGCGCGCTCGAAGCTGCCCTCGTCGACGAGGGCGGCCAGGCAGTCGAGGGCGGCGGGGTCGAGCAATTTCATAAGCAATGATTATGAAACCTGAAACTTATTCATGTCTCTTTTGATCGGGCGCGGGCGCTGTCACCATCGCGTCATCGACCGGAACCGGTGCTGCCGTCCTGCTGCGGCGCCGTGCATGACCGGCAAGGAGATCGCGATGAAAGTCACCATCCTCGGCGCCGGCATCATCGGCGTCAGCACTGCCTGGCACCTGCTGGAGCTCGGCCATGAAGTCACCGTCATCGAGCGCCAGCCCGATGCCGCGCTGGAGACCAGCTTCGCCAACGGCGCGCAGATCTCGGTCAGCTTCTGCGAGCCCTGGGCCAACGCCGGCGCGCCGCTGAAGGTCATGAAATGGCTGATGAGCGACGAGTCGCCGCTGCTGTTCCGCCCGAAGCTCGATCCGCACCAGTGGCGCTGGGGCCTGTCCTTCCTGGGCCAGTGCAGCGACGCGGCCTTCGAGCGCAACGTGCGCCAGCTCGTCGCGCTGGGCAGCTACAGCCATGAGACGCTGAAGTCGATGGTCGCGGCCACCGGCATCGAGTACCAGCGCCTGGAGCGCGGCATCCTGCACTTCTTCTCGACCCAGGCCGACTTCGAGTCGGGCGCGGCCGGCGCCGAGCTGATGCGCCGCTACGGCGTCGACCGCCGCGTGCTCAGCCGCGAGGAGGTGCTGCGCGTCGAGCCGGCGCTGGCCTCGTGGGCGCCGAACATCGCCGGCGGCACCTTCACGCCGTCGGACGAGTCGGGCGACGCCTGCGTCTTCACCCAGCAGCTGGCGCGGCGCTGCATCGAGCGCGGCGCCACCTTCCTGTACGAGCACGAGGTGCTGCCGCTCGAGCGCATCGGCGGCGCGGTCAGGCAGGTGCGGGTGCGCCGGGTCGGCCAGCCCCAGGTCCGCACGATCTCGGGCGACGCGGTGGTCGCGGCGATGGGCTCGTACACCGCGCCGCTGCTGCGCGGCGTCGGCGTGGGTCTCAACATCTATCCGGCCAAGGGCTACTCGGCGACCTTCCGGCTGCGCGACCCGAAGCGTGCCAGCGTCGTCAGCCTGCTCGACGACACCCGCAAGATCGCGATCTCGCGCCTGGGCGACCACATCCGCGTGGCCGGCACCGCCGAGCTGGCCGGCTACGACACCAGCCTGGACGGCCGGGTGGCGCGCGCGCGCTGCGAGTCGCTGCGCCGGCGCTTCGAGCAGCTCTTCCCCGGCGTGGCCGACACCAGCGAGCCGAACTACTGGAGCGGCCTGCGCCCGAGCACGCCGACCAACATCCCGTACATCGGCCGCACGAAGGTCGAAGGACTGTGGGTCAACGCCGGCCACGGCACGCTGGGCTGGACGCATGGCGCGGGCTCGGGCCGCGCGCTGGCCGAGCTGATCAGCGGCCGCCAGCCGGCGCTGGAGTTCGGCTTCTGCGGCGAGCAGGCCTCGGGCCGCGCCCTGCGTCCGGTCACTGCCTGAGCGCGTCCCGGCAGAAAGATGTGTATCTTCGTTAGCACAGATGTGATGAATTCCGTTCCCGCCGGCCTCATCCTTTGTGGGGATGGGCGCTCCATGGGGGGGAACCTACAGTCCATTCATCAGCTGTCACGCGGTACCACGAAAATCCGCCCCTGACACGAGAGGGTCCGCAAAACAACATACAGGACCCCGGTTTCAGGTTCCAGGATTTCCCAACGGCGTTCATCCGGAACGTCCATCAGCCCACCCTCGTTGGTGGGCTTTTTTTTGCCCGAGCGTCTCGCGCAGGTAGGCCACCAGCGCGTGCACCGCCCGGGGCACATGCGGGCTGTAGGGGCGGATGGCCCACAGCTGTTCGCCAAAGGCGCCGACGCACTGCCACTGGGGCAGCACCTCGACGAGCTCGCCCTGATCCAGCGCGGGGCCGGCGCTGAAGTCCGGCAGCAGGGCGATGCCCAGGCCGCTCAGCGCGGCCTCGCGCAGCACCTCGCTGTTGTTGGCGCTGAACGGGCCGCGCACCGCCACCGTCACATGCGGTGCCTCGGCGTCGGTGGCACTGGTGCGCCGGCGGAACTGCCACGCGGGCGTCTCGCCCGGGCGCAGGTAGTGCAGGCAGTCGTGTGTGCCCAGGTCCGACGGGTGGGCGGGGGTGCCGCGCCGGGCCAGGTAGCCGGGCGTGGCCAGCAGCACGGCCCGGGTCGGGCGCAGCGGCCAGGCCACATGCGTCTCCGGCGGGTGGCCGGTGTGCCGGATCGCCAGATCGAAGCCCTCCTGCGCCAGCGAGGCGAGCCGGTCGGAGAGGTCGAGCTCCAGCTTCACCTCCGGGTGCGCCTGCAGGAAGGCCGGCAGGTGCGGCACGATGATCTGGCGCCCGAGCGCCACCGGCATGGTCAGCCTCAGCCGGCCGCGCGGCACCGCCGCCAGATCCTTCACCTGGGCGAAGCCGCGCTCGATCTGGCTGTAGGCGTCGCGGGTGGTGTCGACCAGCTGCTGCCCGGCCTCGGTCAGGCGCACGCTGCGGGTGGTGCGCTGCACCAGCGGCACGCCGGCGGCGCGCTCCAGATCGGCGATGCGCTGGCTCATGCCGGCCTTGCTCAGACCCAGACGCTGCGCCGCGGCGGTGAAGCTGCCCAGCGCGCCCAGCACGGTCAAGGCGTGGATCGGGGACCACAGCGTGTCCAGGCGCCGGCCGTCCGGATCGTCCTGCAGGGCCATTCGGGCCTCCTTTGTTCCGGGTTTTCTCGGGTGATTGTTCGTATCCATGAACAGTGTATCTGCCGCCGATGGCTGTTCAGCCCAGGGCCGCCTGCCTAGACTGCGCTCCATTCCCCCAGGAGAACACGCCATGTCCGCACCGACCCCGTTCACCAGCGCCGCCCCTGTCGGCCATTTCATCCAGGGCGAGATCGTCGCCGGCAGCAGCGGCCGCTCGCAGGCCGTCTACAACCCGTCGACCGGTGCGGCCGCGCGCGAGGTGGTGCTGGCCACGCAGGGCGAGGTCGAGGCCGCGATCGCCTCGGCCAAGGCGGCCTTCCCGAAGTGGGCCGACACGCCGGCGGTGCGCCGTGCGCGCATCCTGAACAACTTCCTCGCGCTGCTCAACCAGCACCGTGACGAGCTGGCCGCGATGATCACCGCCGAGCACGGCAAGGTCTTCACCGACGCCCAGGGCGAAGTCACCCGCGGCATCGAGATCGTCGAGTTCGCCTGCGGCATCCCGCAGCTGATGAAGGGCGACTACACCGAGCAGGTCTCCACCGGCATCGACAACTGGACGATGCGCCAGGCCCTGGGCGTGGTGGCCGGCGTCACGCCGTTCAACTTCCCCGT
>JAUPTP010000063.1 GCA_030918015.1 Pseudomonadota bacterium | reverse complement strand
CACCGCGCTGGACCGCCCGGTCTGGGACAGCGTCGAGCGGCTGGTCTACTGGCTGCTGTTCCCGGTGCTGCTGTTCGTGTCGATCGTGCGCAGCCCGCTGGCGCCGGCCGCCACCGCCGGCCTGGCGGCGGGTGGCGTGCTGACGGTGCTGGCCGGCATCGCGCTGGCGACCGCGCTGCGCCGGCTGCCCGGCATCGACCCGAAGCTGCAGGCCAGCGGCGCGCAGGTGGCCTTCCGATTCAATTCCTATGTCGCGCTGGCCCTGGCCGAGCGGATCGGGGGCGCGCCGGCGCTGGCCTGGGTGGCGCTGCTGATCGCGCTGTGCGTGCCGCTGTGCAACATCGGCGCGGTCTGGAGCCTGGCGCGCCACGGCGGCCACCGCATCGGCGCCGAGCTGATCCGCAATCCGCTGATCCTGGCCACCGTGGCCGGGCTGATCGGCAACCTGGCCGGGCTGCAGCTGCCCGTGCCGGTGGCCACGACGCTCTCGCGCATCGGCGCCGCAGCCTTGCCGCTGGGGCTGATGGCGGTGGGCGCGGGCCTGCAGTTCGGCGGGCTGCGCAAGGCGCCGGGGCTGGCCGCGGCGCTGCTGACGATCCGCCATGCGCTGCTGCCGGCCGCCGGGCTGGGCCTGGGCCTGCTGCTCGGGCTGCCGACCGGCCAGGCCCAGATGCTGCTGCTGTTCGCGGCGATGCCCACCGCGTCGAGCTGCTTCGTGCTGGCCGCGCGCATGGGCGGCGACGGGCCTTATGTCGCCGGGCTGGTCACCGCCTCGACGCTGCTGGGCATGATCGGCCTGCCGCTGGCGCTGGCGGCCTTCCAGGCGCTGCACGGCGGCTGAACCCGCCACGCCGCACCCTCCCTTCACACCCGCTGTGCCAGCGCCCAGTCGATGTGCTCGGCCAGCAGCTCGCCCGCGCCGTCGCGGGCCGCGCGCAGCGCCTCGGCCAGCGCCTCGTCGCCCGTCTCGCGCCAGGCGTTGCCCATCGCCACCGCCAGGTTGCGCCGCCAGCGCGCGTGGCCGATGCGCCGGATCGGGCTGCCCTCGGTGCGGCGCAGGAAGCTCGCCTCGTCCCAGGCCCAGAGCTGCAGCAGCGTGGCGCCGCTCATGCCGGGGCGCACCTCGAAGTCGGCCAGCGTGCTGATGCGCGCGTACTTGTTCCACGGGCAGGCGAGCTGGCAGTCGTCGCAGCCGTAGATGCGGTTGCCCATCGCCGCGCGCAGCTCGACCGGAATCGGGCCGTCGTGCTCGATCGTCAGATAGCTGATGCAGCGCCGCGCATCCAGCCGATAGGGCGCGACGATCGCCGCGGTCGGGCAGGCGTCGATGCAGGCGCTGCAGCGCCCGCAATGCGGCTCGGCAGGCCGATCCACCGGCAGGGCCAGGTCGACGAAAAGCTCGCCGAGAAAGAACATCGAGCCGGCCGAGCGGTCCAGCAGCAGCGTGTGCTTGCCGCGCCAGCCCAGGCCGGCGCGACCCGCCAGCTCGACTTCGAGCACCGGCGCCGAGTCGCAGAAGACCCGGTGGCCGAAGGGACCGATCTCGGCGGCGAGCCGGTCGGCCAGACGCTGCAGCCGCGCGCGCACCACCTTGTGATAGTCCCGTCCGCGCGCATAGACCGAGATCACCGCCTCGCCGGGCTGGTGCGCGCGGGCGCGCTCGAGCGCGCGCCAGTCGGCGCCGGTGCCCTGCGGCAGATAGGGCATGGCCACGCTGAGCACCCGCACCGTGCCGGGCACCAGCTCGGCCGGTCGCGCGCGGCGCAGGCCGTGCGCGGCCATGTAGTGCATCGAACCGTGGAATCCCGCCTCCAGCCAGGCCAGAAGACCCGGCTCGGCTGTAGCCAGATGTACATCGGTGATGCCGATCTGGGAAAATCCCAGTTCACGAGCCCATTCGCGCAGACGCCTCGCCAGTCCGTCCAGGTCAGGCGCGCAACGCGGCCCCCGCCCCTCCCGGGCGCTCAGATCGTCGTCATTCATCCGGTGATTCTAGAAACACGCCACCAGACCTGGGCCGACGAGGCCGACTGCGAAGCCGCAGCCCGGGCGCTGGCCCGCTCGCCGCTCCTGCGCCACGCCTGTCTCGAGCTGCACGGCACGCTCGGCGCGGGCAAGACCACCTTCGTGCGCCACCTGCTGCGCGCGCTGGGCGTGCAGGGTCGCATCAAGAGCCCCAGCTACGCGATCGTCGAGCCGCACGAATTGCCGGATTGCCCGGATCTGGGCATCTGGCACTTCGATTTCTACCGATTCGGCGATCCGCGGGAATGGGAAGATGCGGGCTTCCGGGACCTGTTCGCCAGCCCGGGGCTCAAGCTGGTCGAGTGGCCCGAGAAGGCGGCCGGCCTGCTGCCGCAGCCCGATCTGGCCCTGGTGCTGGACCTGCAGCCCGATGGCCTGCGCCGGGTCACCTGGCGAGCCGGCACGCCGAGCGGCCGCACGCTGCTGGCCGAGCTGCCCGCGTCGCCGGCCGGCTCAGCGCCCGGCGACACCGACCGATCCGACCGACCCTGACCGACCCCGCGAGGAGGACCCGCATCATGACCACCGCGCTCCCGCCCTGCCCCGAACGACGCGACTGGCTGCGCCAGGCCGGCGCCCTGGCGCTGACCCTGGGCGCCGGAGATCTGGCCTTCGGCGCCACGCTGGTGGCGGTGCGGGTCTGGCCGGCGGCCGACTACACCCGCGTCACGCTGGAATCCGATGTCGCGCTCGAGGCGCAGCACTTCGTCACCGAAGGCCCGGCGCGGCTGGTCATCGACATCGATGGCCTGGAGCTCAGCGCCCAGCTGCGCGAGCTGGTGGCCAAGATCGCCAGCGACGACCCGCAGATCGCCGGCGTGCGCATCGGCCAGAACCAGCCCCGGCGGGTGCGCATGGTCTTCGACCTGAAGCGCCATGTCGCGCCGCAGGTGTTCACGCTGTCGCCGATCGCGCCCTACAAGCACCGCCTGGTCTTCGATCTTTACCCGAGCAAGGCGCCGGATCCTCTGCTGACGCTGGCCAAGGAGCGCGAGGCCGCGCCGGGCAACGCGACCGGTGTGCCGCCCCTGAGCGCCGACAGCACGGATGCCGCCCAGCGCGCTGCCTCCGATGTCGACGATGCGCTGGGCGAGTTCATCGGCCGCGTCGACCGGCCGGGGCCGCCGGCGCCGCCCGCCGGACCCGTGGCACCCATGCCGGCCCCGCCGCCGCGGGTCGCCGTGGCGCCGGCGCCGGCGCAAGGAGCACCCGTCGTGCCGCCAGGTCGCGGCGGCATCAACCGGCTGGTCATCGTGGCCATCGACCCCGGCCATGGCGGCGAAGACCCCGGCGCGATCGGCCCGAGCGGCCTGCGCGAGAAGGATGTCGTGCTGGCCATCGCCCAGCAGCTGCAGGAGCGCCTCAACGCCCAGCCGGGCATGCGCGCGATGCTGACCCGCGATGCCGACTACTTCGTGCCGCTGCAGGAACGGGTGCGCAAGGCGCGGCGGGTGCAGGCCGATCTCTTCGTCTCGATCCACGCCGACGCCTTCATCACGCCCCAGGCGCGGGGTGCCTCGGTGTTCGCGCTGTCGGACTCGGGCGCCACCAGCACCACGGCGCGCTGGATGGCCAACCGCGAGAACGCCTCCGACGCGATCGGGGGCATCAACGTCGCCAGCAAGGACGCGCACGTCATGCGCACGCTGCTCGACATGAGCACCACGGCGCAGATCAAGGACAGCCTGCGCATCGGCCGGGAGGTGCTCGGCCACATCGGGCAGGTCGGCCGGCTGCACAAGGCGCAGGTGGAGCAGGCCGGCTTCGCGGTGCTCAAGGCGCCCGACATCCCCTCCATCCTGGTCGAGACCGCCTTCATCTCCAACCCGGAAGAGGAAGACAAGCTGCGCGATCCGGCCTACCAGTCGCAGCTGGTGAAGGCGCTCTATGTGGGCATCACGCGCTACTTCGCGCGCAACCCGCCGCTGGCGCGGGTGCGCATGCTCTGACTCTGCGCGGCCCGCCCCCCCCCGGCCGGGCGGGTCGATCGACGGGTCGGTGCAGTAACCTCCGGGCCCATGAACGATCTGTCGACCTCATTGCTGCGCCGGACGCGGGTCCGCCTGGCCGCCGGCCTGGCCGTGCTGGGGGCGCTGATGCCCTCTCAGGCCGCCCAGCCCGCGCGACCGGCCGACCCGAGCGAGCGCGCCTGCCCGGGCGGCCTGCCCGAGGGCACCCGCTGCCTCTCGGGCCAGGACCTGCTCGGGGCGTGGTACTGGATCGCCGTGCCCCGCGACTGGAGCGGCGTGCTGGTGGTGCATGCCCACGGCGGCCCCGCGCTGGGCGAGCCCTCGCTGGCGCGGGTCACCAAGGACCTGATGCGCTGGAAGGTGATGCTGCAGGCCGGACACGCCTGGGCTGCGTCGAGCTACCGCCAGGGCGGCTTCGAGGTGCTGGCCGCCGGAGAGGACACCGAGCGGCTGCGCCGCCTGGCCGTCGACACCCTGGGCACGCCCCGGCACACCGTGCTGCACGGGCAGAGCTGGGGCGCGTCGGTGGCGGCGCGCATGGCCGAGCGCTACACCACGCCCGACTTCCGCCCCGGACAGACCACGCCGGGCGCGCGACCCTACGACGGCGTGCTGCTCACCAACGGCGTGCTGGCCGGCGCCACCCGCGCCTATGACGCCCGTGTCGACCTGCGCACCGTCTACCAGGCGGTCTGCGCCAACCACCCCCGGCCGGACGAGCCGTCCTATCCGCTCTGGATGGGGCTGCCGCCGGAGTCGACCCTCACCCGGCTGGACATCGCGCAGCGGGTGGACGAGTGCACCGGCGTGCAGCGCCCGGCCGCCGCCCGCAGCGCCACTCAGCAGCAGCGCCTGGACACGCTCACCCGCGTGCTGCGCCTGCCCGAGTCGGCGCTGATCGGCCACCTGCAGTGGGCCACCTGGCATTTCCGCGAGCTGACGATGCACAAGCTCGCCGCCCGCAATCCCTTCACGAACGCGGGCGTGCTCTACAGCGGCAGCGACGATGACGAGGCGCTCAACCGGCGCGTGCCCCGCCTGACGCCCGACCCGGCCGCCCGCGCCGAGCTGGCCCGCGACGGCGACCCCACCGGCGGGCTGCTGGTGCCCACGCTGACGCTGCATGGCATCGACGACCCGACTGCCTTCGTCGAGATGGAGAGCCACTTCCGCAGCACGGTGGACGAGGCCGGCGCCGCCGAGATGCTGACCCAGGCCTACACCCGCGACAGCGACCACGAATACCTCTCGGATGCGGCCTATGTCAGCGCGATCGATGCGCTGCTGGCCTGGTCGGCGGGCGGCCCGCGCCCGCAGGCCGCCGACCTCGACCGCCGCTGCCGGGCGCTGCCCGCCCGCTGGAAGCCGGCCTCGGCCTGCCGCTTCGAGGTCGACTATCAGCCCGCGCCGCTCGAGGCCCGCGTGCCGCTGCGCGGCGCCCAGCGGCCGCTGGAGCTGCCCGCCACGGCGGCCGGCGTGCGCCAGCCCTGACGCGGGCCGGAGAACTCAGGCCACGGCGCGCGCCTCGTTGCGGCGCGCCCGCCAGGCCCCGGCGATCGCGATCAGCCCCGGCACGACGATCAGCGCCCAGATGATCTTGCTCAGGTTGGCCTGCACCCAGGGCAGGTTGCCGAACAGGTAGCCCGCCAGCGTCAGGCCCACCACCCACAGGGTGCCGCCCACGGCGTTGAACATCACGAACTTGGCGCGGGTCATCTCGGCCACGCCCGCCACGAAGGGCGCGAAGGTGCGGATGAAGGGCATGAAGCGCGCGATGATGATCGTCACGCCGCCATGCCGCTCGTAGAACTCGTGCGCCTGCATGAAGGCGCGCTTGTTGAAGAAGCGCGAGTTCTCCCACTGGAAGACCTTGGGGCCGAAGTGCCGGCCGATCGAGTAGTTCAGCTGGTCGCCCAGCACCGCCGCGGCCAGCAGCAGCACCATCGCCAGCGGCAGGTTCATCAGCCCGGCGCCGCACATCGCGCCGACGACGAAGAGCAGCGAATCGCCCGGCAGGAAGGGCATCACCACCAGGCCGGTCTCGACGAAGATGATGACGAACAGCAGCGCGTACACCCAGCCTCCATAGGCCGCGATGAACTCGGCCAGATGCTTGTCCACATGGAGGATGAAGTCGATCAGGAAGGGAATCAGGTCCATGGGCCGCGAGATTAGCACCCGGACCCGGACGCGAAATCCGTCACGTCGACCCGATTCTGACAATTTCCGCAGCGCACAGGACTTATTGCGCTGGGCACACTGGCCCCCGAACCGACCGAGCAGCCCCTCTCCGGACCGACGATGCAGCGCAGAAATCTTGTCCTGGCCGGTATGGCGGCCCCCCTGGCGATGTCCAGCCGTCCCACCCCGGCCGCCACGGCCCCCCCTCTGCTGATCGGCCGGATCGGCACGGTGCACGGCGTGCGCTCGACCCAGGCCCGGGCCTACGACGCCGGGGCCCTCATGGCCTTCACGGCGGTCAATGCGGCCGGCGGCCTGGCGGGTCGGTCGATCCGCTGGGAACGGCTCGATCCGACCGCCGAGCCCGCCCGCGTGCAGGCCCTGGGGCGCGAGCTGCTGCAGGAACGGCAGGCCCTGGCGCTGTTCGGCAGCCTCGACGGCGCCGAGCTGGAGGCGCTGGAGCCGCTGCTGCGGACCCAGGCGATCCCTGCAGTCGGGGCGCTGGGCCTGACCGATGCGGCGCGCGGGCGCTGTCGGGGCCTGGGCTTCTTCGCCCGCGCCAGCCAGGCCCGCGAGGCGGAGGCGCTGGCCAGCCATCTGGCCGCGACCGGCCTGCAGCGCGTGGCCATCGCCCATGCCGACTCGCCCGCCGGGCAGGAGGGCCTGAGGATCCTGAGCGACGCGCTGGTGCGCCAGCGGCTCCAGCTGGCGGGATCGGCCGCGCTCACCCTGGAGGAGGCCACCGCGCAGGAGGCCTCGCGCAAGCTGCTGGCCCTGGCGCCCCAGGCGGTGGTGCTGTTCATGTCCGGATCGCAGGCGGCGGCGATGATGGTCACGGCGGCGGGGCTGCGGCGTCACCCGGCCTTCTTCGGCCTGTCGATCGTCGGCGAGGACGAATCGCTGCGGCGCATCGGTCCGCCCGTGCGCGGCCTGGCGCTCACGCAGGTGCTGCCCAGCCCGTGGCGCAGTGCGGACCGGCAGATGGAGCTCTATCGCCAGCAGGCGCGCGCCGCGGGCCAGCCGCCGGGCCTGGCCAGCCTGGCCGGCTGGATCGACGCGCAGGTGATGATCGAGGCGCTGCGCCGCTGCGACGGCCAGTTCCAGCGCGAGCGGCTGCTGGCCGTGCTGAAGGTGATGCAGCTGTTCGTGGCCGGCCTGCCGATCGATTTCAGCCGTCAGGAGCTGGGCGGATCGCGCTTCGTCGATCTGGTGCAGCTCACCGAATCCGGGGAGTACCTGGGCTGACAGGGCCCTTCCTACAATCCGGGGCATGACGCTGCCCCCGACGACCGCCCCGCTGGCCCCGCCCTCCCGCCGACCGATCCGCGAGCTGCCCGACGAGCTGATCAGCCAGATCGCCGCCGGCGAGGTGGTCGAGCGCCCGGCCTCGGTGGTGCGCGAGCTGGTCGACAACGCGCTGGACGCCGGCGCCACCCGCATCGCGGTGCGGCTGATCGCCGGCGGCGTGCGCTCGATCGTCATCGAGGACGACGGCCAGGGCATCGCCGCGGCCGAGCTGCCGCTGGCGCTGCGTCGGCACGCCACCAGCAAGATCGGCTCGCTGCACGATCTCGAGCAGGTGATGACGATGGGCTTCCGCGGCGAGGCGCTGGCGGCGATCGGCTCGATCGCCGAGCTGTCGATCACCAGCCGCACGCTGGATGCCGTGCACGCGCAGCGCATCGACGGCCGCACCGGCGAGCTGCAGCCCGCCGCGCGCGCCGTCGGCACGACGGTGGAGGTGCGCGAGCTGTTCTTCTCGACGCCGGCGCGGCGCAAGTTCCTGAAGTCCGACGCCACCGAGCTGGCGCACTGCCTGGAGGCGGTGCGCCGCCATGCGCTGGCGCGACCCGAGGTCGGCTTCGAGGTCTGGCACGAGGGCCGGCTGGTCGAGCAGTGGCGCCCGGGCGATGCGCAGCAGCGCCTGCGCGATGTGCTCGGCGAGGCCTTCGCCCGCGACAGCCGCGAGGTGGCGCTGCAGCTCGGGCCGCTGTCGGTGCGCGGCCGCGCTGGCCTGCCGGAGACCGCGCGGGCTCGCGCCGACCTGCAGTACGTCTATGTCAACGGCCGCCATGTGCGCGACCGGCTGCTGGCCCACGGCGTGCGCGCCGCCTACGAGGACGTGCTGCACGGCAGCCGCCAGCCCAGCTATGTGCTGTTCCTGGAGATCGCGCCGGAGCGGGTGGACGTGAACGTGCATCCGACCAAGACCGAGGTGCGCTTCCGCGATTCGCGCGAGGTGCACCAGGCGGTGCGCCGCGCGGTCGAGGCGGCGCTGGCGCCCTCGCGCACCCGCACGGCGCCGGCCGAGGCCGACACGGCCGCAGAGGCACCGCCGCCGGTCCCGATGGCGACGTCCGAGCCCGC
>JAUPTP010000062.1 GCA_030918015.1 Pseudomonadota bacterium | reverse complement strand
TCGCGGATCTTGAAACCTGCGATGGCCTTGCGCGACTTGGTGACGACCGGCTTCTGGCCAGCGATCTTGGTCAGATCGCCGACGGCGTGGTCCATGACCTTCTTGTCGGAAACCGCTTCCGAGACACCCATGTTCAGGGTGATCTTGGTCAGACGCGGCACTTCCATGACCGACTTGTAGCCAAACTTGGCCATCAGGTCAGCGACGACCTTCTCGCGGTAGAAGGTCTGCAGCCGAGCTTGTGCTTGAGCTTGTTGAGCCATTTGTCCCTACCCCGCCTCAGGCCTTGATCTCTTCACCGCTGGACTTGAAGACGCGCACTTTCTTGCCGTCAGCCAGCAGCTTGATCCCCACGCGATCGGCCTTGCCGGTCACGGGGTTGAAGATCGCCACATTGGATTGGTGGATCGGCATGGTCTTGTCGACGATGCCACCGGTCGTGCCCTTCAGCGGGTTCGGGCGCACATGCTTCTTGACGACGTTGACGCCATCGACCACCAGGTGGTCAGCATCGACGCGCACAGAAACCGTACCGCGCTTGCCCTTGTCGCGACCGGTCAGCACGATGACCTCGTCGCCCTTGCGAATCTTGTTCATGGCCAGTCCTTCGCGGTCGGCTTAGAGCACTTCCGGAGCCAGCGACACGATCTTCATGAAGCGCTCGGTACGCAGTTCACGCGTCACCGGGCCGAAGATGCGGGTGCCGATCGGCTCCAACTTGGCATTGAGCAGCACGGCTGCATTGCCATCGAACTTGACGAGCGAGCCGTCCTGACGACGCACGCCCTTGGCGGTGCGCACGACGACGGCGTTATAGACCTCGCCCTTTTTGACACGACCACGCGGCGCAGCATCCTTGATGCTGACCTTGATCACGTCGCCGATGCCGGCATAACGACGCTTCGAGCCGCCGAGCACCTTGATGCACATGACGGACTTCGCACCGGTGTTGTCCGCGACGTCGAGTCGCGATTGCATTTGGATCATGTGGAATCCCCAACTTATCCCGCGCTAACAGCCCCACTCGGCCACCGCTCGCGGTCAGTCTTGGGCCCGTCACAGCCTCTCGACGTCTCCATCGAGGTTCTGCGTTTGGGGCGAAACCAGATTGCGCCACGTACGGCTAGGCACGCGCGCAAGCCAGAAGAGCCTTAGATTATGCCGACATTTCAAACCTGTGTCAATGCCGACCTTCTCCAGGATTCATGAGGGCAGAGGCGCTTCAGTCATAGACCTCGGCATCCGGATTGGTCGCCTCCAGCTCGTAGCTGGCTGCCAGCATGGCCAGGCGGCCGACGACGCCGTACATGTAGAAGCGGTTGGGCGCACTGGCGCCCGGCTTGGCTCCCTGGCGCGGCTGGTGGCCGGACTCGGCGAAGGCCAGCGGCACGAACTGCGCCCCCGGCGAGTTCAGGTTCTCATCGATGCCCCGGTCGGCGTGCACCCGGTAGAAGCCCCCCACCACATAGCGGTCGAGCATGTAGACCACCGGCTCGGCCACCGCCTCGTTGATGCGCTCGCAGGTCGGCACGCCCTCCTGGATGATCACCTCGGTGACCTCCTGGCCGTCCTTGATGACGCTCATCTTGTTGCGGGTGCGGCGGTTGAGCTCCTCGAGCTGCTTGGCATCGCGCACCGTCATGATGCCCATGCCGTAGGTGCCGTTGTCGGCCTTGACGATCACGAAGGGCTTCTCGTTGATGCCGTATTCCTTGTACTTGCGGCGGATCTTGTTCAGCAGCGCGTCGACATTGGTCTGCACGCACTCGATGCCGCTGCCCTCGCCGAAGTTGACCTCGCCGCAGCGGGTGTACATCGGGTTGATCAGCCACGGGTCCATGCCCATCAGCTTGGAGAACTTCTTGGCCACTTCCTCATAGGCCTGGAAGTGGTGCGTCTTGCGCCGCACCGCCCAGCCCGCGTGCAGCGGCGGCAGCAGGTACTGCTCGTGCAGGCCCTCGAGCACCGGCGGGATGCCCGCCGAGAGGTCGTTGTTGAGCAGGATGGTGCAGGGATCGAAGTTCTTCAGGCCCAGGCGGCGCTGCGAGCGGATCAGCGGCTCGACCGTCAGCGAGTCGCCACCGGGCAGCGCCAGCTCGGTCGGCGCGGTGACCTCAGGATCGAGCGAGCCCAGGCGCACGTTCAGACCGGCCTGCGTGAAGATCTGCACCAGCCGGGCGACATTCGTCAGGTAGAAAGTGTTGCGGGTGTGCTTCTCGGGGATGAGCAGCAGGTTCTTCGCCTCGGGGCAGATCTTCTCGATGGCGGCCATCGCGGCCTGCACGGCCAGCGGCAGCATCTCGGGCGTCAGGTTGTTCCAGCCCCCGGGAAACAGGTTCGTGTCCACCGGCGCCAGCTTGAAGCCGGCGTTGCGCACATCGACCGAGGTGTACAGCGGCGGCGTGTGCTCCATCCACTCGAGACGGAACCAGCGCTCGATCGCCGGCACCGAGTCGAGCATGCGCGCCTCCAGTTCGTTGATCGGGCCGTTCAGGGCGGTGACGAGATGGGGAACCATGGTGGCGACCTGCTCAGTGAAGAGGGAGAAAGGAAGAAATCGGCGAACTATCGACGATTCTAGGAAGGTCTGCAGATGCGGGTGGCCCGACAAAGCAAAAGGGGCCGCCCTGAGGCGGCCCCTTGCGGGAGCGGGTCAGCCGACCGGCATCACTTCGTGTAGGCGGTCTCGCCGTGGGAGGTGATGTCCAGGCCTTCGCGCTCGTCGTCTTCCGGCACGCGCAGGCCGATGACCAGGTCGACGATCTTGTAGGCGATCACCGAGACCACCGCCGACCACACGATCGTGATCAGCACGCCCTTGGCCTGGATCCAGACCTGCGAGGCGATCGAGTAGGCGTCCGGCGCCACCATGCCGACGGAGACCCAGTCGGCGACGATGCTCGGGCCGCCCAGGTTCGGCGAATTGAACACGCCGGTCAGCAGCGCGCCCAGGATGCCGCCCACGCCGTGCACGCCGAACACGTCGAGCGAGTCGTCCGCGCCCAGGATGCGCTTGAGGCCATGCACGCCCCACAGGCAGACGAAGCCGGCGATCAGGCCGATGATCAGCGCACCGATGATGCCGACGTTGCCGGCAGCCGGGGTGATCGCGACCAGACCGGCGACCGCACCGGACGCAGCGCCCAGCATCGAGGCCTTGCCCTTCATCAGGCCTTCGCCCAGGCACCAGGCCAGCACCGCGGCGGCGGTGGCAGCGAAGGTGTTGATGAAGGCCAGCGCGGCGAAGTTGTTGGCCTCCAGGGCGGAGCCGGCGTTGAAGCCGAACCAGCCCACCCACAGCAGCGAGGCACCGACCATCGTCAGCGTCAGCGAGTGCGGCATGAAGGCTTCACGACCATAGCCGATGCGCTTGCCGATCATGTAGGAGCCCACCAGGCCGGCGACCGCAGCGTTGATGTGCACGACGGTGCCGCCGGCGAAGTCCAGCGCGCCGTGCTGCCAGATCAGGCCGGCCTTGGCGTTCATCGCCTCGACCACGTCCGCGGAGGCATAGGCGTCCGGACCCATCCAGAACCAGACCATGTGCGCGATCGGCGTGTAGCTGAAGGTGAACCACAGCACCATGAACAGCAGCACGGCCGAGAACTTCGCGCGCTCGGCGAAGGCGCCGACGATCAGCGCGCAGGTGATGCCCGCGAACGTCGCCTGGAAGGCCGCGAAGACGATCTCGGGAATGTAGACACCCTTGCTGAAGGTGGCCGCCGGCGAGAAGGTGCCCGCGACGTTGTCCCAGACACCCTTCATGAACAGGCGATCGAAGCCGCCGATGAAGGCGTTGCCTTCGGTGAAGGCCAGGCTGTAGCCGTAGATGAACCACAGCACCACGATCAGCGAGAAGGTGACCATCACCTGCATCAGCACCGACAGCATGTTCTTGGCGCGCACCAGGCCGCCGTAGAACAGCGCCAGACCCGGCACCGCCATCATGATGACCAGCAGCGTGGACAGCAGCATCCACGACACGTCACCCTTGTCGAACGTCGGCGCCGGGGCGGCAGCGGCCGAAGCGGTCTCGACCACCGCCGAGGCGGCCTGGGCCACAGCCGGCGCGGAGGCGGCCGCATCCTGTGCAAGAGCGAGATCGGTCAGACCCAGGGCAGCCAATCCCAACGGCAGACCGGCGAGCAGTTTCTTGTTGATTGTCATGGTTGTCTCTTCGAGCGGTTGATCAGAGCGCGTCCTTGCCGGTCTCGCCGGTGCGAATGCGCAGGACCTGCTCCAGCGGCGTCACGAAGATCTTGCCGTCACCAATCTTGCCGGTGCGGGCAGCGCTCTCGATCGCCTCGATGACGCGGTCGACGATGCCGTCATCGACGGCAGCCTCGATCTTGACCTTGGGAAGGAAATCGACGACGTACTCGGCACCACGGTACAGCTCGGTGTGGCCCTTCTGACGTCCGAAGCCCTTCACCTCGGTGACGGTGATGCCCTGCACGCCGATGTTGCCGAGGGCCTCGCGGACCTCGTCCAGCTTGAAGGGCTTGATGATGGCGGTGACCATCTTCATGGCAGCTCCTGGTTGATCTGACTGGTGATGGAATGTGTCCAGGCGCCTATTGCATTTTCCATGCCAATCTCACTCCGGCCGGCACGGTTCCTTGACGCAAATGCGCATCGCGCCCCGAAGAGGAACACGTCCGCTTGCAGCCGCACCACCCGACCCATTTCGGTGCCACGAAAACGCACCAAACAGGTTCATCACCCCCATCAGGGTGAGAAGAATCGCGTGATGCGCTTCGCAGAATCGGTTCTGGCCCGCGGACCATGCACCGTCCGCGCTCAGACACCTGCTGCCCGCGCACCACCATGTCGCTTGCCATCGTCCACAGCCGCGCCCTGCTCGGGCTGCAGGCGCCCGAGGTGACCGTCGAGGTCCATCTGGCCAACGGTCTGCCCTCGTTCACGCTGGTGGGCCTGGCCGACACCGAGGTGAAGGAGGCGCGCGAGCGGGTGCGCGCGGCGCTGCAGCACAGCGGGCTGGATTTCCCGCACAACCGGCGCATCACCGTCAATCTGGCGCCGGCCGATCTGCCCAAGGAGGGCGGCCGCTTCGACCTGCCGATCGCGCTGGGCATCCTGGCCGCGGCCGGCCACATCGACGCGGCGGCGCTCGACGGGCTGGAATTCGCCGGCGAGCTCTCGCTGGCGGGCGACCTGCGTCCGGTGCGCGGCGCGCTGCCGATGGCGCTGGCGCTGCAGCGCAGCGGGCGGGGCCGCACCCTGGTGCTGCCCCGGCGCAGCGCCGAGGAGGCCGCGCTGGTGCCGGGCCTGGCGCTGCGCTGCGCCGACCACCTCGACGAGATCGTCGAGGCGCTGCAGCCGGTCGAGCCGGGCGATCCGCCCACCCCGGTGCTACCGCGGCCGCGTCCGGTCGAGGTGCGCGCGGGCGCCGGCCTGCCCGACCTGCAGGACGTGCGCGGGCAGGCCGCGGCCAAGCGGGCGCTCGAGATCGCCGCGGCCGGGCGGCATTCGCTGCTGCTGGTCGGGCCGCCCGGCACCGGCAAGTCGATGCTGGCGCAGCGCCTGGCCGGGCTGCTGCCGCCGCTGTCCGAGGAGGAGGCGCTGGAGTCGGCCGCGGTGCTGAGCCTGGCCGGACGCTTCGAGCCGGCCGACTGGGCGCGGCGGGTGCTGCGCTCGCCGCACCACAGCGCCTCGTCGGTCGCGCTGGTGGGGGGCGGCTCGCCGCCGCGGCCCGGCGAGATTTCCCTGGCCCATCACGGCATCCTGTTCCTGGACGAGCTGCCCGAATTCCCGCGCGGCGCGCTCGAGGCGCTGCGCGAGCCGCTCGAGAACGGCCGCATCACCATCTCGCGCGCGGCGCAGCAGGCCGAGTTCCCGGCGCGCTGCCAGCTCGTCGCCGCGATGAACCCTTGTCCCTGCGGCATGCTCGGCTCGACCGCCAAGCCCTGCCGCTGCACGCCAGAGGCGGTGCAGCGCTACCAGAACAAGCTGTCGGGACCGCTGCTCGACCGCATCGACCTGCGCGTCGAGGTGCTGGCCATCCCGCCCGAGGAGCTGACCGGTGCGCCCGACGGCGAGCCCAGCCCCGCGGTGGCCGAGCGGGTGGCCGAGGCCCGCCGGCGCCAGCAGGCCCGCCAGGGCGGCAGCAACGCCGAGCTGGAAGCCGGCCAGCTCAACGAGCAGGTGCGCGCCGAGCCGGAGGCGACGCGCTTTCTCAACACCGCCGCCAGCCGGCTGGGCTGGTCGGGCCGCAGCCTGCACCGGGTGCTGCGGGTGGCGCGCACCATCGCCGACCTGGCCGAGGCCGACACCCTCGGCGTGATCCATGTCGCCGAGGCGATCCAGCTGCGCCGCGCGCTGCCCGGCCGCTGACCCGCACGCACGCCGGGCGCCCGAGCGGCGACAATCGCGCCCCATGACGCCGCCCGCCTTTCTCGACAAGCTCTGCCTGCGCCGCGACCTGCCGGCGCGGCTGGCCGCCCTGCCCCGCCCGATGGTCTTCACCAACGGGGTCTTCGACATCCTGCACCGCGGTCATGTGACCTATCTTGCGCAGGCGCGCGCGATGGGCGCCAGCCTGGTGCTCGGGCTCAACAGCGACGCCTCGGCGCGCCAGCTCGGCAAGGGGCCGGACCGCCCGCTCAATGCCGAGGCCGACCGCGCCTGCGTGCTGGCCGCGCTCGAGAGCGTCTCGCTGGTGGTGCTGTTCGACGAGCAGACGCCGTGCGAGCTGCTGACCGAGATCCGCCCCGACCTCTACGTGAAGGGCGGCGACTACGACATCGAGGCGCTCGAGGAAACCCGCCTGGTGCGCAGCTGGGGCGGCGACGCCCGCGCGATCTCCTTCGTCGACGGCTACTCGACCACCGCGCTGGTGCGGCGCATCCGCGCCTGAGCCGGCCCGGTTCGCCCCCTTCTCCTTCTGCTCTTCTTTCCCTTTTGCCCGCCCCATGCCCGCACGCCTGCACATCGAGACCGACACCGCGCTGAGCACCGGCGCCGAGATCGCGCTGCCGCCCGGCCCGGCCCGCCATGTCCAGGTGCTGCGCATGCAGCCCGGCGAGACGATCACGCTGTTCGACGGCCGCGGCGGAGAATGGTCGGCCGAGATCCTGGCGATGGGGCGGCAGTCGGTCGAGGTGCGCATCGGCGCGCATGACCCGGTCGACCGTGAGCTGCCGCTCGACATCGTGCTGCTGGCAGGCATGCCGGCCAACGACCGCTTCGACTGGCTGGTCGAGAAGGCCACCGAGCTGGGCGTGGCGGCGATCGAGCCGCTGGTGTGCGAGCGCTCGGTGCTGCGGCTGTCGGGCGAGCGCGCCGAGCGTCGGCGCGAGCACTGGCAGGGCGTGGCCCGCGCCGCCGCCGAGCAGTGCGGCCGCACCCGCGTACCGGTCATCGCCCCGGTGCGCACGCTGGCGCAGGCGCTGGCCGAAGCGAAGGCCGATGCCAGTGCCCCGCTGTGGCTGCTGAGTCTGGGGGAATCTCGCCCGCTGGCTGAGCGTGCCACCGCGCTGAAGGCCGGGAACCGCGTGCGCGTCCTCAGCGGCCCCGAAGGCGGGCTCGCCCCTGCCGAGGAAGCGGCCGCACGCGCGACAGGCGCCCAGGCCGTCAGCCTGGGGACGCGGGTCCTGCGCTCGGAGACCGCGCCGCTGGCCGTTCTGGCCGCCCTCGGGCTGCGCTGAGACCGGCCGGACGCAGACTCAGGTCAGCCAGGTTGCGGCCACCGGCGTGACCGTCGAGGCGTGCAGAGGCGCCAGAGGGGTGGCCGCCGGCGGACTCGGCAGCAAGGGGTTGCGCGCGGCTTCGCGCTCGTCGAAGCGCTCGAGAATCTCCCGCACGAAGGTCCAGATCACCGGGTCGAGCTCGACGTAGCCGGCCTCGCCCGGCGCACGCAGCCAGTCGTCGAGCCGACGGCGCGACGCTCCCAGACGCCGCGCGAACTGCTCGGCATCCATTCCCATGCGCTGCATGGCCTCCAGCAGGAAAGCCTGCTGCGTCTTCGGTTTCCTGTGCAAGGACATCGGATCCACCCTGATCTGGCGGACGAGTCTAGCGCCCGTCCCGGACTCCGACCCCTTTTGTCGATTCCTGTTGCAACTGCCCGCAACATTTGTTGAAGAACACCGCTTGTTGCGGTGATTTCGACGGCAATCCCTCCAGGAAACGACATGTTCCCTGCGCCGGAAGATCAGTTCGCCGGCAGGTGCTCGCCGCCCAGCGCCTCGACCAGGGCGGGCAGCAGCCGGCGCAGCTCGGCGGTGGCGATCGCGGCATCGGCGTCGAAGCGCTCCTCCTTCGACACGCTGGCGTCGTCCTCGAACACGCCATCGAGGAACTCGATGCGGCGGATCTGCAGCAGGTCGGTCAGCGTGAAGGCAATGCGCGCGTTCCAGGTCAGGGCCAGCCGGGTCGGCACCTTGCCCTGGCGGATGTGCTCGCGCACCTCCTCGATGTCGAGCGGATGGCGGGCGTAGCGCACCACCGACTTCATCTCGTCGGGCGTCTTGAGCTCGCACTCGCGGTCGACCGTGAAGTCGGCCGCCGGCTCGCCGCTGAGCAGCCAGTCGGACATCACCGCCGCCGGCGACT
>JAUPTP010000061.1 GCA_030918015.1 Pseudomonadota bacterium | reverse complement strand
GCCGCGCCGCCGTACTCGCCGCCCAGGGCCAGGCCCTGCAGCATGCGCAGCGTGATCAGGATGACCGGCGCGGCCACGCCGATCGAGGCGTAGTTGGGCAGCACGCCGACGATGAAGGTGGCCAGACCCATGATCAGGATCGTGACCAGGAAGGTGTACTTGCGCCCGATCATGTCGCCGAGCCGCCCGAACACCAGCGCGCCGAACGGCCGCACGATGAAGCCGGCGGCAAAGGCCAGCAGCGCGAAGATGAAGGCGGCCGACGGATCCAGGCCGCTGAAGAACTGCCGGGCGATGATCGCGGCGAGCGATCCGTAGAGGTAGAAGTCGTACCACTCGAACACGGTGCCGAGCGACGAGGCGAAGATGACCTTCTTCTCCTCGGCGGTCATGGGCGGCGCTGCGCCACGGGCGGGGGCAGGAATGCTGGACATGTGCGTGTCTCCTCGACCAGAACGCGCGCCCTGACGACAGCGCGCGGAGGCACTGTCGAAAGGCCGGCTGACCGATTCCTGACGCGATTCCAACAGAAGCTGACGGATTCAAGGACAACCCGGAGACTTCATTCCACCATGCAGGAAATCACGCCCTCCGCGCCCCAGACCGCGGGATAGTCCCGAGAGCTGATCTGCATCAAATCATGGGCGCACGCAATGCCCTAGGCGGCGCGGGCCGGCAGTTGCCGCCAGACCTGCTCGCGCGCGGCCTCGTCCATCGCCGACCATGCGGCGATCTCCGCCAGCGTGCGCCGGCAGCCCAGGCACCAGCCGGTGGCCTCGTCCATGCGGCACACGTGGGTGCAGGGGCTGCGCGGGCGGACAGGCGCGGACAAGGGCGCAAGCGCGGGAAGATCGGACATCGGAGCGGCAGCCTGAGAAGCGACGGGAATCGCATCTTCGCACGCCCCTCGGCCGGGGCCGGCCCTCAGCCGCCAAGCGGCACGCCGTGCTCGCGCCAGACCGCCAGCAGCAGCAGCCACAGCGGCGCGCTCAGCATGAAGCCCAGGGTCGAGAGCACGATCACGGTGCTGGCCTCGGCCTCGCGCACCCGGTAGCGCTGGGCGAACAGCATCGCGTTGCTGCCGGTGGGCAGTGCCGCGGCCATCACCAGCACCGCCAGCGCCAGCCCCTCCAGCCGGAAGACCAGCACCGCCGAGACCGCCACCAGGGCCGGCAGCAGCATGAGCTTCATCAGCGCGATGACGGCGGCACGGCGCCAGTGGTCGCCCAGGCCGTACTGGGCCAGCGACACGCCGATCAGCGCCAGGCACAGCGGCACGCCCGCCTGAGCGAGCATCGCCGTCACGTCCTCGGCCAGCGCGGGCAGCGGCCAGGCCAGCGCATTCCAGGCCAGCCCGGCCAGCACCGGCAGCGTCACCGGATGGATCAGCGACTGGCGCAGGATGCTCAGCAGCATCGGCCCCAGCGGCGGACGGGCCGCCCCGGCCGCCCGGGCCGCCGCCCGGGCCAGATCGACCTCGGCCATGACGGTCTGCGTGCTCAGCAGCACCAGCGCGTGCAGGCTGACGATGGCGACATGCAGCTGCAGCCCGGCCTCGCCGAACAGCGTCGCCGCGAAGGGCAGGCCGACCTGCACCGAATTGCCGAAGCTCGCCGTCACCGCGCTGACCGCCGGCGCGGCCGGATCCTCGAGCGGCCGGCGTCGGGCAAACCCAGCGCGCACCAGCAGACTCCAGAGCAGCAGCGGCCCGAAGAAGGCCAGCAGCAGACGCCAGGGCAGATGCGCCAGATCGACCCGCGCCATCGACCGGAACAGCAGCGCCGGCACGAAGACCAGGAAGGCCAGGTTGGACAGCGCCCGAAAGCCCGCCGCCCCGCCGGTCAGCCCGGCCCGCGCCACGCCATAGCCGATGCCGCCGACGACGAACAGCGCCAGCAGCCGCAGGAACAGCTCGATCGTCATGCGCCGAGACGCCCCCTGAAGACGGCCGCGCTCAGGCCGCGGACTTCTTCGCCGCCGCCTTCTTGGCGGGGAACTTGGCCGCGCGCGGCTCGAACTCGAACACCACCTTGCCCTCCTTGCGGTCGTAGGTCAGGAAGGCCTTGAAGGCGCGGCGGGTCTTGTTCGAGATGAAGCCCTCGAGCAGGTCGGTCTTGCCGGTGGCCAGCAGCTTCGTCACCTGCTCGGGCTCGATGGTCTGCTGCAGGATCACCTTGCCGGTCTTGAAGTCGCAGGTCGCGGCGGTGCCGACCGCTCGCTCGCAGACATAGTTGCCGCCGTGCTCGTGCACCGGGCTGCCGCACTTCGGGCAGGCGCCCAGCGAGGGCTGACCCGAGAAGTCGACCGGCCCGGCCGCCTCCTCGGCCTCCTTGCGCGCATCGTCGCCGAAGTCGAACTCCAGCTTCCAGCGGCCCGGCACGGTGTCGTCGTTCACCAGCTTGAGCTCGGCGGTGAAGGGCCAGCCCGCCTTGGAGCGGAAGCCCTCCAGCGGGCCGATGTGGTGCTCGCGCAGGAAGGCCTCGGCCTCGTGCAGCTCGAAGCTGCGCCCGCCGGGGATCTTGCCGATCGAGAAGCCGCAGCCGGTCTCGTGACCCTCGGCGGCCGCCCCCTGGCCGTGGCCGGTGCAGGCGAAGCGGCGGTAGTTCTCCTTGATCACGCCGCCGCAGTTCGGGCAGGGCGCGGCCAGCGTCGCGTAGTCGCCGGGGATGGTGTCGCGGTCGTATTCCTTGGCCTTGACGACGATGCGCCGCGCCATGTCGGCGATGGCGTGCATGAACTGCTCGCGGCTGAGCAGGCCCCGCTCCATCTGCGCGAGCTGCTGCTCCCACTGGCCGGTCAGCTCGGGCTTGGTCAGGTCTTCCACCGCCAGGCCGCGCAGCAGCGTCATCAGCTGGAAGGCCTTGGCGGTGGGCACCAGGTCGCGGCCGTCGCGCAGCAGGTACTTCTCGGTGATCAGGCCTTCGATGATGGCCGCGCGGGTGGCCGGCGTGCCCAGGCCCTTCTCCTGCATCGCGGCCTTGAGCTCCTCGTCGTCGATCAGCTTGCCGGCGCCTTCCATCGCACTCAGCAGCGTCGACTCGTTGTAGCGCGCCGGCGGCTTGGTGCGCAGCGCCGACAGCGCCACCTCCTCGGCCACCACCGTCTCGCCCGGACGCACCGCGACCAGGCTGGCGTCCTCGCCGGCGGCCTCCTTGCCGTAGACCGCCATCCAGCCCGGATTGACCAGCACCTTGCCGTGGGTCTGGAAGTGGTGCGTCTGGCCGTCGGCCGCCTCGACCTGCGTCACCCGGGTGGTGACCATCGACTCGGCCGACGGGTAGAACACCGCGATGAAGCGCTTGACCACCAGGTCGTAGAGCTTGGCCTCGATCTCGGTCAGCGCCTTCGGCGCCTGCAGCGTCGGGATGATCGCGAAGTGGTCCGAGATCTTGCTGTTGTCGAAGATGCGCTTGGTCGGCTTGACGTAGCCCGCGCTCAGCGCCTTGGCCGCGTGGCGCGAGAGCTCCTGCAGCGGGCCCGGCATGGCCTCGGCGGCGATCATCTCCAGCGTCTGCCTGGCCACGTCGACATAGTCCTCGGGCAGCGCGCGCGCGTCGGTCCGCGGGTAGGTCAGCACCTTGTGCTTCTCGTAGAGCGCCTGCGCGATCGACAGCGTCGTCTTGGCCGAGAAGCCGAAGCGCGAGTTGGCCTCGCGCTGCAGCGTCGTCAGGTCGTAGAGCAGCGGACTGGCCTGGGTGCTGGGCTTGGCCTCCTCGCGCACGCTGGCGCTGCGCGAGCGCACCGCCTGCTCGATGGCCTCGGCCTCGGCGCGCGTCCACAGGCGGTCGGCGCGGCGCTCCAGGTCCTCGTCCTTCCTGAACTTCGGATCGAACCACTTGCCCTCGTAGACGCCGGCCTCGGCGCCGAACTCGGCGCGCACCTCCCAGTAGTCGCGCGCGACATGCTTGCGGATCTTCTCCTCGCGCTCGACCATGATGGAGAGCGTCGGCGTCTGCACCCGCCCGACCGTGGTCAGGAAGAAGCCGCCGTCGCGCGAGTTGAACGCGGTCATGGCGCGCGTGCCGTTGATGCCCACCAGCCAGTCGGCCTCGGAGCGGCTGCGCGCCGCATCCGCCAGGCCGCGCATGTCGGCGTCCGCGCGCAGCCGCTCGAAGCCGTCGCGGATGGCCTGCGGCGTCATGCTCTGCAGCCACAGCCGGCTCACCGGCTTGGTGCCGACCTTGGCGCCCAGCGCGTACTGCTCGATCAGCCGGAAGATCAGCTCGCCCTCGCGGCCCGCGTCGCAGGCGTTGATCAGCGCGGCGACGTCCTTGCGCTTGATCAGCTTGACCACCGCGCTCAGGCGGCTCTTGGTCTTGTCGATCGGCGCCAGCTCGAAGTGCGGCGGCAGCACCGGCAGGTGCGCGAAGCTCCACTTGCCGCGCTTGACGTCGAACTCCTCCGGCGCCTTGATCTCGACCAGATGGCCGACGGCCGAGGTCACGACGTACTGGTCGTTCTCGAAATGGTCGTCGTGCTTCTCGAACTTGCCGCACACCGGCGTCAGGGCGCGGACGATGTCCTGGGCGACCGACGGCTTCTCGGCGATGACGAGGGACTTGCTCATGATGAGTTGATGCTGATCGAAACCTGTCGAAACCTGCAGCCGAGACCGACTCCCTGTCAGGCTGCTTCATACAATCGGCGCTATACGCGCACGCATGCACGCACATGCACACGCACACATGCACGCGCCCACACATCCAATCTAACCAGAACTCGCGCCGCCATGCCGTCGATGAAAAAACAGGCACCCGTCCGCCCGCGCCGTCGCGTGCAGGTGCGCCGCTCCGGCGTGCATGGCCGCGGCGTCTTCGCCGAGGTGGCGATCGCCCCAGGCGAGATCATCCTGGAATACGCCGGCGAGGTGATCGACTGGGACGAGGCCCTGCGGCGCCACCCGCGCGACCCCGCCGACCCCAACCATACCTTCTACTTCCACCTCGAGGACGGCCGGGTCATCGACGGCGGCGTGGGCGGCAACTCGGCGCGCTGGATCAACCATGCCTGCGAGCCCAACTGCGAGAGCGAGGAGCGGGGCGGACGCATCTTCATCCGCGCGCTGCGCGACATCGCCGCCGGCGAGGAGCTGTCCTTCGACTACCGCCTGGTGATCGACGGCCGCCACACCGCCAGGCTCAAGAAGGCCTACGCCTGCTGCTGCGGCTCGCCGGCCTGCCGCGGTACGATGCTCGGCCCGAAGCGCTGAGCCGCCCCACTCGCTCTCTCTCGACATCCTCATGAACCGACCGCTGCACTGGGACCCCGAGACGCTGTGGCAGACGCTGGAGCCGCTGGCGCCCGGCCTGAGCGTCGAGATCCTGCCCACGGCCGGCTCGACCAGCACCGAGCTGCTCGAGCGCAGCCGCCGGGGCCTGACCGAGCCCTGCCTGCTGCTGGCCGAGCGCCAGACGGCCGGCCGGGGCCGGCTGGGGCGCAGCTGGTGGTCGGATGCGGCGCCGGGCAGCACGCTGACCTTCTCGCTGGGCCTGCGGCTGGCGCCGGCCGACTGGAGCGGCCTGTCGCTGGTGGTCGGCCTGGCGCTGGCCGAGGCGCTGGATCCGGCGGGCGAGCATCTCGGCCTGAAATGGCCCAACGACCTGTGGCTGCGAGGCCAGGACCGCAAGCTCGGCGGCCTGCTGATCGAGGTCGCGCCGCTGGCCGACGCCACCGCGCCGAACGAGCGCTGGCTGGTGATCGGCGTGGGCCTGAACATCGCGCCACGGCCCGCGCAGGACCTCGATCCGGCGCTGTTCCGCACCGGCCACGCCGGGCTGCAGGAGATCGCCCCGGCGCTGGCCGCGCCCGCGGCGCTGCACCGCATCGCCCGTCCGCTGCTGCGCGCGGTGCTGGACTTCGGCGCGCACGGCGGCGCGCAGGCGCTGGCCCGGTTCGCCACCCGCGACGTGCTGGCCGGTCGGCGCGTGCAGATCGGCGAGCAGGCGGGCGTGGCCTGCGGCATCGGCCACGACGGCGCGCTGCTGCTGCGCGACGACGCCGGACGCCTGCACACCCACCACAGCGGCGAAGCGAGCGTGCGCCCATGCTGAGAGCCCTGGTGGTGAGTCTGGCCCTGGCCAACCTCGGGGTCTGGGCCTGGTCGCAAGGGGCGCTCGATGGCCTCACCGGCATGCCCCACGACGGCGACCGCGAGCCGCAGCGCCTGGCCGCACAGATCGATCCGGGCCGCCTGGAGATCATCGCCCCGCCGGCCAGCGCGCCGGTGCGCACGCCCCCGCCCGTGCGGGCCGAGTCCGCCGCGACGCTCAACCTGCCCGAGCCGGCTGCAGCCGTGGCCTCGTCGCCGCTGGCCGCAGCCAGCGCCAGCGCGCGGCCGGCGGCGCCGACATCGCATGTCTGCGTCGAGGCCGGCCCCTTCAACGCCGCCGAGTGGCGCACCGCCCAGACCGCCCTGCGCCGGGTGCTCGACGAGAGCAGCTGGACGCTGACCAGCCGCGAGAAGGCCGGCACCTGGATGGTCTACGTCGGCCCCTACAAGAGCCGCGACATCATGACCCGCCGCGCCGACCAGCTGCGCCAGCTCGAGATCGCCTTCGAGGAGGCCCGCGACCTGCCCGACGAGTACATGCCCGGCTTCGTCTTCGGCCGCTACGGCGTGGAAGCCGACGCGCGCGCGCTGCAGACCCGGCTGACCGCCCAGAAGATCCGCTTCGTGCGCGTCGTGGCGCTGGTCAAGCCCAGCGTGACCCACACGGTGCGGGTGCCCAAGGCCGACCCGGACGTGCTGGTCGCCCTGACCGCGCTCAAGCCCCGCCTGAGCGGCCACGCCTTCGAGCCCTGCGGGCGCTGAAGGCATGTGAAGGCATGAAAAAGGGCTCCCGAGGGAGCCCTTCGTTCATCCGCGGCAGCGGATCGCCGCCGCGCCCGGCGATCAGCCGGCGATGACGCGCGCCATTTCCAGGCACTTGTTCGAGTAGCCCCACTCGTTGTCGTACCAGGACACGACCTTCACGAAGGTCTTGTCCAGGGCGATGCCGGCTTCGGCGTCGAACACCGAGGTGCAGCTCTCGCCGCGGAAGTCGGTGGCGACCACCTTGTCTTCCGTGTAGCCCAGCACGCCCTTCATGGCGCCTTCCGAGGCGGCCTTCATCGCGGCGCAGATGTCGGCGTAAGAGGCTTCCTTGTCCAGCTCGACGGTCAGGTCGACCACCGACACGTCCGAGGTCGGCACGCGGAAGGCCATGCCCGTCAGCTTGCCCTTGAGCACCGGCAGCACGACGCCGACGGCCTTGGCGGCACCGGTCGACGACGGGATGATGTTCTCGAGGATGCCGCGGCCGCCGCGCCAGTCCTTGTTGGACGGGCCGTCGACGGTCTTCTGGGTGGCAGTGGCGGCATGCACGGTGGTCATCAGGCCGCGCTTGATGCCGAAGCTGTCGTTGAGCACCTTGGCGACCGGGGCCAGGCAGTTGGTCGTGCACGAGGCGTTCGAGATGATCGCCTGGCCGTCGTAGGTCTCGTGGTTGACGCCGTAGACGAACATCGGGGTGTCGTCCTTCGACGGGGCCGACAGGATGACCTTCTTGGCGCCGGCCTTCAGATGGGCCTCGGCGGTTTCCTTGGTCAGGAACAGGCCGGTGGACTCGATGACGACGTCGGCGCCGACTTCGTCCCACTTCAGCTCGGCCGGGTTCTTCACCGCGGTCAGGCGGATCGGACGGCCGTTGACGACCAGGGTGTTGCCCTCGACGGCGACGTCACCCTTGAAGCGGCCGTGCACCGAGTCGTACTTCAGCATGTACGCCAGGTAGTCCGGCTCCAGCAGGTCGTTGATGCCGACGATCTCGATGTCGTTGGCGAAGTTCTGCACCGCAGCGCGGAACACCATGCGGCCGATGCGGCCAAAACCGTTGATGCCGATCTTGATGGTCATGGGAAGACTCCTGGGTAAGAAAAACCGGAACTAGCCTGGAAAATCGGGGCAAATCGGACGAGTGTCAGCCGAGACGGCTCACTTGCCGAGGACTTTCCGCACGGTGGCCACGACGTTGTCCGTCGTGAAGCCGAAGTGCTGGAAGAGCACGCCGGCCGGAGCCGACTCGCCGTAGGTGTCGATGCCGATGACGGCCGCGCAGCCGTACTTCCACCAGAAGTCGGTCACGCCCATCTCGACGGCGATGCGCGGCACGCCCGCGGGCAGCACCTCGGACTTGTAGGCGACGCTCTGGCGGTCGAAGACGGTGGTCGAGGGCATCGAGACCACGCGCACCGCGATGCCGTCCTTGGCCAGCTCGGCCTGGGCGGCCACCGCCAGCTGCACTTCCGAGCCGGTGGCGACGATGACGGCGGCCGGGGCCTTGTCGTCCTTCTTCTTGAAGCCGATGTCCGACGGGTTGGACAGCACGTAGGCGCCCTTGGTGATCTCGTCGGCGCCGGTCTTGGCGGCGTAGGGCAGGTTCTGGCGGCTCAGCAGCAGCGCGCTGGGGCGGTTGCGGTTGGCCAGCGCCATCGTCCACGCCACCGCGGTCTCGCAGGTGTCGGCCGGGCGCCAGACGTCCAGGCCCGGGATCAGGCGCAGCGAGGCGGCGTGCTCGACCGACTGGTGGGTCGGGCCGTCCTCGCCCAGACCGATCGAGTC
>JAUPTP010000060.1 GCA_030918015.1 Pseudomonadota bacterium | reverse complement strand
CCCGGCCCCCGCGCCGAAGTCGTCCGGCTCCGGCTTCGACGACATGGATGACGACATTCCGTTCTGATTCCCGTTCTGATCGGCGCTCCGGCCCCTGCCTTCAGGGGCCGACTTTCCCCTCACACCAGCCGGCCGCCCGCGCATCGAACACCCGCGCCAGCTCCTGCACGTCGCGCTGGGTGTAGCCGCCGTCCACGCCCGGCGTGTGCAGCGCCAGCGGCGATGTCGCGACGATCGCCATCGCGTCCAGGCGTGCCTGCACCGGGCCGGGCAGGCCCTCGCCGGCTCCGGCCTCCGGCCAGGGACCGCCGCCACCGGGCTGCCATGGCCGCATCCAGCCCCCAGCCCCGCCGCGGCGGCCGCCCTCGTCAGCAGGCGCCGCCGACGGCCATCCTGAGGATCGGATGAAGTCACCTGCTTTTGCTGCGCAGCCACATCGTTCACGGGGGCTCTGTTCATGGACAATCCAGCAATCTGGGGTTAACCCTTATATTTGCACCATGGACACCACGCCCGCCTCTCCGACCCGACGCCAGCCCTGGTGGCGCTGGGTGCCGATCCGCCGCCTGCGCGCCACGGACCGGGCCCGGATCGAGCGCCACCTGCTGGCGCTGGGAGAGCGTGACCGCTACCTGCGCTTCGGCTACCCGGCCAGCGACGAACGCATCCGCCACTATGCGGCATCGATCGATTTCGGCCGCGACGAGGTGTTCGGCATCTTCAACCGGCGCCTGCAGCTGCTGGCCGTCTCGCACCTGGCCTGCGCCGACCTGGACGAGATCGGCGCCGCCGCCACGCAGCGCATGGCCGAGTTCGCCGTCTCGGTCGACGCCCGGGCGCGGGGACGCGGCTATGGGGCGCGCCTGTTCGATCACGCGGTGCGCCACGCCCGCAACCATGGCATCGACCGGCTGTTCATCCACGCGCTGAGCGAGAACACCGCCATGCTGCGCATCGCCCGCCGGGCCGGCGCCGAGCTGCGCAGCGACGGCGGCGAAACCGAGGCCTGGCTGCACCTGCCCCCGCACAGCCTGCTGAGCCAGTTCCAGGAACTGCTGGCGCGCCAGGCCACCGAGCTGAACTACCAGTCCAAGCGCGGCCAGCGCCAGTGCCTGCACCTGATGGCCTGGGGCCGCCACCTGCTGATGCCCGACCGCGCAACCTCGCGCTGAGTCCGCGCCGCCCCCCCTCGCGCCCCCTTGCACCCCTGCCGATCCGGCGACGGACGGCAGGCTTTGGCATGCCCAGCGGCAGTTGCAATCCGCAAATCGGTTGACACTACGTTACATAATCGCGGGCAGGGGGTGCCAATTGCCGCTTCAGGTGGCCGATAGAGCAGCGAAGGCATCCACTGCCCTTCTCCCTGCCAACTCCCGGAATCTTCCATGTCCAACCACGTCTGGATTCTCGCCATCGCAGCGATCGCGGGACTCGTCGGCCTGCTGGCCCTGAGCCTGCGGCGCACCGGCAAGACCGCCAGCACGCCCGCAGCGCTGCCGACCGAATGGCCGCTGACGCAGCGCGCGATCTTCTCGCCCGAGGAGCGGGTGCTCTACCGCCAGCTGCGCACCGCGCTGCCGCACCACATGATCCTGGCCAAGCTGCCGCTGGTGCGCTTCTGCCAGCCGCAGGACCGCGAGGAGCTGCGCTACTGGTTCCAGCTGCTCGGGCCGATCCACGTCAGCTTCGTCGTCTGTGCCGACAATGGCCGGGTGCTGGCGGCCATCGACATCGAGCGGCCGAACCGTCCCGCCCCGAAGCGGGCGACCGAGATCAAGCAGTCGGTGCTCGAGGCCTGCCGGGTGCGCTATGTGCGCTGCCGCGCCGACCAGCTGCCGACCGCGGCCGAACTGCAGCTGCTGGTGCCCGCCAGCGCGGACGGCCAGCGCCCGGCCGTGCCGGGGGCGCCGGGCGACGCCACGCCGCGCCGCTCGACGCTGGCCCACGCGGTGCGCAACACCCCGGCCAACGAGGCCAGCAGCAACCAGTGGTACGAGTCCGGCTTCTCGCACGACTCCTTCTTCGCGCCGGAGACCCGGCGTGACCCGTTCGACGACACGCCGCAGTCGCCGACCAGCCGCGGCTGGGCCAGCGGTCGCTCCAGCCGCTTCACGCCGGGCGACTTCGGCCCGCCGGGCGATGCCGCCGGCGACATCGTCGGCAAGCGCTGATCGTCCCTGGGCCCGCTTCGGAGGCGGCCGGTTCGCTAGGATGCGACGATGACCGCATCCCCGCCCTCCCCCGATCTGCCCTACGCCGGCCTGACCCCGCATGCGGTGCTCGACGCGCTCGACGCCGCCGGCCTGCGCGGCGACGGCCGCATCCTGCAGCTCAACTCCTACGAGAACCGCGTCTTCCAGGTCCATCTGGAGGAAAGCCTCGACCCGCAGGCCGCACCGCCCGCGGTGGTGGTGGCGAAGTTCTACCGCGCCGGGCGCTGGAGCGACGCGCAGATCCTCGAGGAACACGCCTTCGCACGCGAGCTGGCCGAGGCCGAGGTGCCGGCCGTCGCGCCGCTGGCGCTGCAGGCGCCTCCCGAGGCCCCCGCCGCCCTGACGCTGCAGGGCCAGCCGCCGACGCTGGCCACGCTCGAGAGCTGGCGCTTCGCGGTGTCGCCGCGCTGCGGCGGGCGCTCGCCCGAGCTGGAGGATGCGTCGGTGCTCGAATGGATCGGCCGCTTCCTGGGCCGCCTGCACACGGTGGGCGCGCGCCGGCCCTTCGCGCAGCGCCTGACGCTCGACGGCAGCGCCGCGGCGCGCGCCTCGGTGCAGTGGCTGATCGACGGCGACCGGCTGCCGCCGGACGCGCTGCACGGCTGGCACGACACCTGCCTGCGCGCGCTCGACGCGGTCGACACCCGGCTGCGGCGCCACGGCGCGCTGGAGCTGCTGCGCCTGCACGGCGACTGCCATGTCGGCAACCTGCTGTGGACCGCGGCCGGCCCGCACTTCGTCGATCTGGACGATGCGGTCAACGGCCCGGCGGTGCAGGACCTGTGGATGCTGCTGGGCGGCGACCGCCACGAGATGCAGGCCCAGCTCGGCGCGCTGCTCGACGGCTACGAGACGATCCGCGAGTTCGACCGCCGTGAACTCGCGCTGATCGAGCCGCTGCGCACGCTGCGCATCATCCAGCACAGCGCCTGGATCGCGCGGCGCTGGGACGATCCGGCCTTTCCGGTCGCCTTCCCGAGCTTCGAGAGCCCGTCCTACTGGTCGCAGCAGACGACGCTGCTGCGCGAGCAGATCGCGGCGATGGAGGACGAGCCGCTGGTGGCCTGAGCCGGGTCCCTGAGCTGGGCCTCAGCCCAGGATCAGCGCCTGGATGCGCTTGACGTGCGCCGCCGGATCGTCGAGCTGACCGCCTTCGGCCAGCAGCGCGTTGTCGAACAGCACCTGCGCCAGATCGTCGAACTGTGCCGCGCCTTCCGGCAGCGCGGCGAGCTTCTTCACCAGCGCGTGCTCGGCGTTGACTTCCAGCACCGGCTGCGAGTTCGGCGCGCTCTGGCCGGCCTGCTTGAGCAGGCGCGCCAGGTGGCCGCTCATGTCGCCCTCCTCGACCACCAGGCAGGCGGGCGAGTCGACCAGGCGGGTGGTGACGCGCACGTCCTTGGCGCGGCTGGCCAGCGCGGTCTTCAGGCGGTCGAGCGTCGGCTTGAAGGATTCGGCGGCGGCCTCGGCCTGCTTCTTCTCGTCCTCGTCCTGCAGCGTGCCCAGATCGACCGCGCCCTTGGCGACGCTCTGCAGGCTCTTGCCCTCGAATTCAAACAGGTGCGAGAGCATCCACTCGTCCACCCGGTCGGTGAACAGCAGCACCTCGATGCCCTTCTTCTTGAAGATCTCCAGCTGCGGGCTGTTCTTCGCGGCGGCCAGGGTCTCGGCGGTGATGTAGTAGATCGCCTCCTGGCCTTCCTTCATGCGCGAGACATAGTCGGCGAAGGACACGCCCTCGTCGGCCTGCGTCGAGGCGAAGCGCAGCAGCTTGGCCAGGCGCTCCTGATTGGCGTGGTCCTCGCCGATGCCTTCCTTCAGCACCGCGCCGAACTGCTTCCAGAACTCGGCGTACTTGGCCTTGTCGTCGGCGCTCTCGCTGTCGGCCAGCGATTCGAGCATCGACAGCACGCGCTTGGTCGAGCCTTCGCGGATCGCGCGCACGTCGCGGCTTTCCTGCAGCAGCTCTCGAGAGACGTTCAGCGGCAGGTCGGCCGAGTCGATCACGCCCTTGACGAAGCGCAGGTAGACCGGCATCAGCGCCTCGGCGTCGTCCATGATGAAGACGCGCTTCACATACAGCTTGACGCCGCCGCGCTTGTCGCGGTTCCACAGGTCGTAGGGCGCCTTGGCCGGGATGTAGAGCAGCTGCGTGTACTCGGTGCGGCCCTCGACGCGGTTGTGCGTGTAGGCCAGCGGCGCGGTCTGGTCGTAGGTCAGCTGCTCGTAGAAGGCCTTGTACTCGGCGTCGGTGATGTCCGACTTCGAGCGCGTCCAGATGGCCGCGGCCTTGTTGATCGGCTCCCACTCGTCGGAGACGACGTTCTCGCTCTTCTCGGCGTCCCAGGCTTCCTTGCGCATCAGCACCGGCAGCGAGATGTGGTCGCTGTACTTGCCGACCACGCTCTTGATCTTCCAGGTCGAGAGGAACTCGTCCTCGCCCTCGCGCAGGTGCAGGATGATGTCGGTGCCGCGGCGCTCGCGGGTGATGGCCTCGACCTCGAAGTCGCCGGTGCCCTCGCTGGACCAGCGCACGCCTTCGGTCGCGGCCAGGCCGGCGCGGCGGCTCTCGACCGTGATGCGGTCGGCCACGATGTAGCCCGAGTAGAAGCCCACGCCGAACTGGCCGATCAGGTTCGCGTCGCGCGCCTTGTCGCCGTCGAGCCGGGCCATGAACTCCTTCGTGCCGCTCTTGGCGATGGTGCCGAGGTGGTCGATGGCTTCCTGGGCGGACAGGCCGATGCCGTTGTCGCTGATGACGATGCGGCGCGCTTCCTTGTCGAAGCCGATGCGGATCTCGAGGTTGGGCTGGTCCTCGAGCAGCGAGGCATCGTTCAGCGCCTCGAAGCGCAGCTTGTCACAGGCATCCGACGCGTTCGACACCAGCTCGCGCAGGAAGATCTCCTTGTTGGAGTACAGCGAGTGGGTGACGAGGTGCAGCAGCTGCTTCACCTCGGCCTGGAAGGACAGGGTCTGTTTTTCCATGGTCGTGAATCGTCTCGGAAGGGGGTCTGCGAAAAAGCGGCGAGCGGCGCCGGGATCGACCCGTCGGGCACGCGCTGGCCGAGCCACTCGAGCATGAGGACAGGCGTGCGCATTTCAAGAGTCCGTGACCCGAAAGTCATGGAGCGTGACTTTCTAGCGAATCTGAAAGCAATTGATACGAATATGCGAAATCCGGCACTCTGGCTCACCCACCCGAAACACGGCTGAGTTACAAGCAGACCCGGCGCCGGAGCCCCCGGTGCACCAGATCATCGGAGCATGCAATCCGTGATTTACAGCACGGACCGTATCGCCGATCATCCCCTTTCCGTCTCCCGATTTCCCAACCCGCTCCGTCGTCTTCCGTGGCTGCAGAAATTCTTCCTGATGGACCCGCCAGCACCCTGGCGGCCAGCACCCTGTCCGGCGTGGCGCGCGTGCTGGTGCATGCCGGCAAGCTGCCCTCGCGGACCGCGGAAGACCTCTCCCGGGTGGCACGGGACCAGCGCCGCAGCTTCGTGTCGGCCGCGGTGGGCGCCAATGCGCTGAGCTCGCTCGAGATGGCGACCTCGCTGTCGCAGGTGCTGGGGCTGCCGCTGCTCGACCTCGACGCGATCGACGTCAACCGGCTGCCGCAGAACCTGGTCGATGCGCGCACGCTGTCGCAGTATCAGGTGCTGGTGCTGGGCCGGCGCGGCAACCGGCTGTTCATCGGCGGGGCCGATCCGACCGACCAGGAGGCGGTCGACCGCATCAAGTTCGCCACGCAGCTCACGCCCGAGTGGGTGGTGGTCGAGTACGACAAGCTCGCGCGCATCGTCGACTCCAAGACCGCCTCGGTGAGCGATGCGCTGGACTCCATCGTCTCGGCGGGCGAGTTCGACTTCGAGGTCGAGGAGCAGGACACCGGCGCCACCAAGGCCGACGAGGAAGTCGCCTCGGCCGAGGTCGAGGACGCGCCGGTGGTGCGTTTCCTGCAGAAGATGCTGATCGACGCGATCAACATGCGCGCCTCGGACCTGCACTTCGAGCCCTACGAGAACACCTACCGGGTGCGATTCCGCATCGACGGCGAGCTGCGCGAGATCACGCAGCCGCCGATCGCGATCAAGGACAAGCTGTCCTCGCGCATCAAGGTCATCAGCCGCCTGGACATCTCGGAAAAGCGCGTGCCGCAGGACGGCCGCATGAAGCTGAAGTTCGGCAACAAGGCGATCGACTTCCGCGTCTCGACGCTGCCGACGCTGTTCGGCGAGAAGATCGTGATCCGGATCCTCGACCCGTCCTCGGCCCGCCTGGGCGTGGATGCGCTGGGCTACGAGCGCGAGGAGAAGGACCGCCTGCTGGCGTGCGTGCGCCGCCCCTACGGCATGATCCTGGTGACCGGTCCGACCGGCTCGGGCAAGACGGTCTCGCTCTACACCTGCCTGAACATCCTCAACCAGCCCGGCGTCAACATCTCGACGGTCGAGGACCCGGCGGAAATCAACCTGCCCGGGGTCAACCAGGTCAACGTCAACGACAAGGCGGGGATGAACTTCGCCGTCGCGCTCAAGGCCTTCCTGCGCCAGGATCCGGACGTCATCATGGTGGGTGAAATCCGCGATCTGGAGACGGCCGACATCGCGATCATGGCCGCGCAGACCGGCCACCTGGTGCTGTCGACGCTGCACACCAACGACGCGCCCACGACGCTCACCCGGCTGCTGAACATGGGCGTGCCGGCCTTCAACATCGCCTCGAGCATCATCCTGATCACCGCCCAGCGGCTGGCGCGGCGCCTGTGCGAGAACTGCAAGGCGCCGGCGGACTATCCGCGCGAGGCGCTGCTCAACGCCGGCTTCACGCCGGAGGATCTCGACGGCTCCTGGCGTCCTTACCGCGCCATCGGCTGCTCGGCCTGCAACAACGGCTATCGCGGGCGCGTCGGCCTGTACCAGGTGATGCCGATCTCCGAGGAGATCCAGCGCATCATCCTGGCGCAGGGCAACGCGATCGACATCGCCGACCAGGCCCGGCGCGACGGCGTGCGCGACCTGCGCCAGTCCGGCCTGCTCAAGGTGCGCAACGGCGTGACGACCCTGGACGAGGTGATCAGCGTCACCAACCAGTGAGCCGTCCACGCCACATGCAGATCTTCCGTCTTCCCCCGTCAGATCCCGTCTGATTCCTGCCAGGAGGCACCCCGACGATGGCCACAGCAGCGGCTGCGAATGCTTCGAAGAAAGTCAAGGAACACGTCTTCGAATGGGAGGGCCGCGACCGCAACGGCAAGGCGGTGCGCGGAGAGATACGCGCCGGCGGCGAGGCGATGGTCAACGCCAGCCTGCGCCGGCAGGGCATCCTGGTCAGCAAGGTCAAGAAGCGCCGGATCTCGGGCGGCAAGCCGATCAAGGCCAAGGACATCGCGATCTTCACCCGGCAGCTGGCGACGATGATGAAGTCGGGCGTGCCGCTGCTGCAGGCCTTCGACATCGTGGCGCGCGGCAGCCCGAATCCGCGCCTGACCCGCCTGCTCACCGACATCCGCAGCGACGTGGAGACCGGCACCAGCCTGTCGGTGGCCTTCCGCCGCCATCCGCTGCAGTTCGACGCGCTCTACTGCAACCTCGTCGAGGCCGGCGAGGCCGCCGGCATCCTGGAGCAGCTGCTCGACCGCCTGGCGAGCTACCAGGAAAAGACGATGGCGCTCAAGCAGAAGATCAAGTCGGCGCTGGTCTACCCGGTGGCGGTGCTGGTGGTGGCCTTCATCGTCGTGGCGGTGATCATGATCTTCGTGATTCCGTCGTTCAAGCAGATCTTCTCGTCCTTCGGCGCCGACCTGCCCATGCCCACGCTGGTGGTGATCGCGATGTCGGAGTTCTTCGTCGAGTACTGGTGGATCATCTTCGGCGGCATCGGCGCGAGCATCTACTTCTTCATCCAGAGCTGGCGGCGCTCGCCCAAGCTGCAGATGGCGATCGACCGCGCCTCGCTGAAGGTGCCCGTCTTCGGCGACCTGATCCACAAGGCGACGGTGGCGCGCTGGACGCGCACGCTGTCGACGATGTTCGCCGCCGGCGTGCCGCTGGTGGAGGCGCTCGACTCGGTCGGCGGCGCCTCGGGCAACGCGGTGTTCGCGCAGGCCACCGAGCAGATCCAGCGCGACGTGGCCACCGGCACGGCGCTGACCTCGTCGATGCAGGCCGCGGGCATCTTCCCGAACATGGTGCTGCAGATGGCCTCGATCGGCGAGGAATCGGGCTCGCTCGACCAGATGCTGGGCAAGGTCGCCGACTTCTACGAGCAGGAGGTCGACGAGGCGGTCAAGGGGCTGTCGAGCCTGATGGAGCCGATCATCATCGTCGTGCTGGGCTCGATCATCGGCGGCATCGTCGTGGCGATGTACCTGCCCATCTTCAAGCTCGGCCAGGTGGTCTGAGGCTGCACCGCTCGGGCGGCCCCGCGTC
>JAUPTP010000059.1 GCA_030918015.1 Pseudomonadota bacterium | reverse complement strand
AAGGGCAGCGCCATGCGCCGGCAGATCGCACCGGCCACATCGGCGGCCTGCGTCGCGTCGACGCCGTCGAGCACCACCACGAACTCGTCCCCGCCGGGCCGGGCCACGGGCGAGCGGGTGGGCACGCAGGCCTCGATGCGGTCGGCAGCCTGGCGCAGCAGCTCGTCGCCCAGGCCGTGCCCCAGGCTGTCGTTGACCGACTTGAAGTGGTCGAGATCGATGAAGAGCAGCGCCAGCGTCTGCCCGGTCGGAGTGGCCGGATCGCCCAGGCGCTCGTCCAGGCGCTGATGCAGGCCGTTGCGGTTGAGCAGGCCGGTCAGATCGTCATGGCTGGCCTGCCAGGTGAGCTCGCGCTCGCGCTGCTCGGCCGCCAGCGCGACGGCCAGGCGGTCGCGCAGGTCGCTGAGCCGGCGCGCCTGGATCGCGGCCGGCGCGCCCTCCCTGGCCAGCAGCATCACGCCCAGGGTGCGCGACTGCCAGCGCAGCGGCAGCACCTTCAGCGCCGGGCCCAGCGGCTGGCTCCAGGCGCAGCCCGCCGGCCAGTCGCCGTCGTCGCGGCAGTCCAGCAGCATCTGGTGCTCGGCCGGCGAGAGCACGCGCACGCCACGGCGGATCTTGTGCAGATGCTGGCGGTCGTTCCACTGCAGCAGCAGCCGCGGGGTGCGGCCGGTCTCGATGCGCGCCAGCGCCATCATGCGCACGCCCACCCGCTCGAGCACCTCGACCAGCAGGCGCCGGAACAGCTCGTCCACCGGCCGGCGGGCAACGATGTCGCGGTCGATCGACGCCAGCATCTCCAGCGACACGAACTGCTCGCCGATGTGCCCGGCCATGCGGTTGAAGGCATGCGCCAGGTCGGCGAACTCGTCATGGCCGCGGACCTCGACCCGTGCGCCGGGCTCCATCTGCTCGACCTGCTGCACCCCGCGGCGCAGCTGCTGCAGCGGCCCCAGCGTCCGCCGCGTCAGGTTCATGGCCAGCAGCGCCACCAGCAGCGCGGAGCACAGCAGCACCCCGGACATCATGCGCCGGATCGACAGGCCCGCCAGCGCCAGCGGCGCCACCGGCGCGCTCAGATCGAAGATCCAGTCGCCGGCCACCGGCAGGTCGAACTCCGCCTCGAGAAACAGCGCCCAGCGCGCATGGATGCGCGCATCGGTCGGCCGCACGAGATCGGCGGAGACGGGCTCCGGCGCGGCCGGACAGTGGAGCATCACGCCCTGCCCGTCCCGGACGCACCAGGCGGCGCCCTCCAGTCCCGACTCGTGCAGCGGCTGCCACAGGAAGCCCGGCGACAGCTCGGTCAGCCAGAAACCCTCGCGGCCCTGGGCACCGACCGGCAAGGCGAGCATCAGCATCGCGCGGCCGTTGCGCTCGCGGGCCAGCAGCCCCGCCCGACCGCCCGAAGACGGCAACAGCGCGGCCAGGCGTGCGCCCTCGTCCGAGCTGGCCCACAGCGCACGGCCCTGCGCATCGACGCGCAGCGCATGCATGAACCGATCGCCCAGGCCCGGCAGGACCGCCGCGCCCTGCGGCGGCACCTCGTCCGGCCAGAGGCGCATCTGGTCGCGGGCCTGCACCAGCCGCTCGTGCACCTGCAAGGCCACGCCGCGCAGCAGCCGGGCCTGCTCCCGCTCCGCCGAGGCCAGGGCCAGCCGCTCGAACAGATGCTGGCTGGCCGCCCCCAGCACGGCCAGCGGCACGACGGCAGCGATCAGCAGCAGCACCAGGATCCGGCGCGCCAGCGGGCTGCGCAGCAAGGTGGGCATCATGGCTCGCCTCCAGCCGCCGGGCCCCAGGGTGTGGCGCACCGTCAATCGGTGAATGTGGAGGCCGGGCCGATGAAGCGCCCGTTGTTGGCCCGCACCACATCGTCCTGGGAGGACTGTGTGGTCAACGCCAGCGCACTGGCCCCGTCCGGGCCGAGGCTGTAGAGATCGAAGTCGTTGTTGACCGGTGTCAGGGAACGGTTCTTCCGTGCCCCGCTGCTCTTGCCGGTTTCAAGATTGTAATAGACGTAGGAACGCCCCCAGGGGTCGAGACGGCCGGCCATGCCGACCGCCGCCAGCGAGGCCGGCGCCCCCTGATTGTCCAGGCGGTACTGGGAAATCACGGCCGACATGGCGCCGATCTCCTGCGCGGCCTGACGCTGCAGGGCCCGCTCCCTCTGCTTCTGCCAGAGCGGCATCGCCAGCGCCAGCAGCACCCCCAGCAGGCAGAGCACCAGCATCGACTCGATCAGCGACAGGCCTCGCTGGCGACCGGTACAGCGCAGACCCCGCCGGATCGAAAAGAGCACGACAGGAGACAGGAGCGACATGATCGACAGGCCGTGACAGGCGGGAACAGTTCGTTGCGATATCGGCACCGACCCTGCGGTCTTGAGCAATTGCAAACAATCACACGGTGAGCCAGACTGCGTGGGCCCTCGTCGGCCAGACACTCCCGTCGCGTCGGCCCAGCGGTGCCCGGAGCTGTTCTTGATTCTTTCGCCCACGCCCGCCTTCACAGGCAACGAGCCCGTCCCCCGGATCCTGGCCGTCGATGACGATCCGGTCTTTCGGCGCTCGATCGCCTTCGCGCTCGACGGTTACCGCTTCCAGGGTCGCGAGGTCGAGCTGCTGCAGGCCGGCAGCGTCGCCGAAGCGCGCGCCCAGCTCGAGCGTCATCCGGACATCGGCGTGATCCTGCTCGACGTGGTGATGGAGCAGGACGACGCGGGCCTGCAGCTGGTGCGCCAGGTCCGCGGCGACCTCGACCGCCAGGACGTGCGCATCATCCTGCTGACCGGGCAGCCGGGACTCGCGCCGATGCACGACGTGATGCGCGATCTGGACGTCGACGAGTACTGGCACAAGACCGAGCTGGGCAGCGAGCGGCTCGAGGCGCTGCTCAACGCCAACCTGCGCAGCCACCAGTCGATCATGCGCGAGCAGCAGGGCCGGCGCCGCTTCGAGCGGCTGCTGCAGGCGGTCGATCGTGCCAACCGCATCCAGGACCTGACCGGGCTGGCGCGCCAGCTGCTCGACGACGTGGCCGCGCTGCTCGAGGCCGAGCCGGCGGGCCTGGTCGCGATGTGGCCGCCCCACACGACCGGCCCGCTGGTCATCGGTGCCGCCGGGGCCCAGACCGAGCTGCAGGGCATGACCCTGGTCTCCGGCGCCCGGCTGGCGGGCGCCACGCCCCACCTGACCGCCCGCATCGAGCATGCGCTCGGTGCGCCGGCGCCGACCACCACGCCCGAAGAGGACGAAGGCCCCGAGCTGCTGCTGGCGCTGCACCCCGGCCCCACGCCCCGCTCCGTGCTGCGCGGGCAGGCCGACACCGCGCAGCAGACCCTGTTCGCGCTGTGGGTGCCCCGTCCGTGCGAGCCCGATGCCACCGAGCGCGAGCTGGTGCGGCTGCTGGCGGCCAATGTCGGCGCGCAGATGCACCGGCTCGACCTGATCGCCCAGCTCGACCGCATCGCCTACCAGGACGAGCTCACCGGCCTGCCCAACCGCAACGGCCTGCTGCGGCGCATGCACGCCGCCGGCGAGCGGCTGTCGACGATGGTGCTGCAGTTCGAGGATGTCGACCAGTTCTCGAACCTGAACCTGATGCTCGGCTTCGAGACCGCCAACCGGCTGCTGCAGGCGCTGGCCGAGCGGCTGCGCGAGGAGGCCGGCCCGGACGTGATGGTCGCGCGGGTGGACAACGACACCTTCGCCCTGCTCGGTCCGGCCGACCAGATGGTCGCGCAGATGTACCGCGACCGCACCGAGGGCATCACCGTCAGCGACGGCCACTTCTCGGCGGTGCTGCACCTGACCGGCGCGCAGGTCGACCTCTCGCTGGTGACCGGCCCGCCCGAGGAGACGCTGGCCACCGCGCGCTACCTGCTCAACGACGCCAAGCGCCATGGCTGGGGCCAGCAGGTCTGCTACCGCCCCGGCATGGAGACGCAGGCGCGCGACAACTACCGCCTCGGTCAGGCCCTGCACGAGGCGCTGCGCGCCGGCGAGATCCGCATCGCGCTGCAGCCCCAGGTCTGGCTGCAGGACGGCTCGCTCAAGGGCTTCGAGGCGCTGGCGCGCTGGACCGACCGGCGCGGGCGCGAGATTCCGCCGCTGACCTTCATCGCGCTGGCCGAGGCCTCGGGCCACATCTCGGCGCTGTTCAACCAGGTGCTGGAGCAGTCCTGCCAGGCCTGGCGGCTGCTGGACTCGCTCGGCCTGGGCCACCTGCGCATCGCGGTCAACCTGTCGGCGCTGCAGCTGGCCGATCCGGCGCTGGCGCAGGACATCGCCGCGCGCTGCAGCTCGGCCGGCGTGCCGCCCGAGGCGATCGAGCTGGAGGTGACCGAAAGCGCGGTCATGGTCGACGCCGATGGCGCCACGCTGCAGCTCGACCGGCTGCGCCAGCTCGGCTTCGAGATCGCGCTGGACGACTTCGGCACCGGCTTCTCGTCGCTGGCGCGGCTGCGCGGCTTCGACCTCGACTGGATCAAGATCGACCGCGCCTTCCTCGGCGAGATCGGCCAGCGCCCGGACGAGGAGACGCTGCCGGGCATGATCGTGTCGCTGTCGCGACAGCTCGGGCTGAAGTCGCTGGCCGAAGGGGTCGAGACCGACGCGCAGCGCCGCTGGCTCACCCGCAGCGGCTGCCAGGCCGCGCAGGGCATGCTCATCGGCCGCCCGATGCCGATGTGCGATCTGCCGAGCTGGCTGCGCAAGCAAGGGCATCTGCCAGCCACCCAGTGAGCCGCCTGCGCGAGCAGCGGCGCGCCCAGGTCCGGCAGCGCCGCGAAGGCCGGATCCTGATGCTGAGGCTGCTGCCCTGGCTGCTGCTCATCGGACTGATCGGCGCCCTGAGCTACCTGCGCCTGCTGGACCTGAGGCTCTCGCCGCTGCGGGCGCAGGCGCGCACGCTGCTCGAGCAGGGCATCGCGCTGAGCACGGCCGAGCTGACCGAGCTCTCGCGCTCCGCCCTGGTGCTGGGGCAGACGCCGGCCATCGGCCTGGCGGCCGCCACCGGCGACACGCAGGCCATGGCCGCCGCCCTGCTGGCCCATGCCCGGGCCTCGCCCCGGCATGCCGAGATCTCGTGGATCGACGAGCACGGACAGGAACGCGTGCGCACAGAGCACCGTGACGGCATGGCGCTGCTGGCGCCGCCTGCGGGCCTGCGCTCGCCCGGTCAGATGCCGTGGCTGACGCATTTCAATGACCTGCTGCCCGCCGAGGCGCGCTTCATGCCGCTCGAGCGCGAGAGCGGCCGCCACACGCTGCGTGCGGCCTCCCCCGTCTACGAGCCGTCGGGGCGACTGCGCGGCATGGTGGTGATCCGCCACGATCTGCAGGCGATGATCGCCCGGCTGGCGCGGCTGGAGCATCCGTCCCTGGCGCCGCTGCGGCTCTACGACAGCACCGGGTCGATCGTCAGCGCGGCCGAACCGACGCCGCTGGCGACGCAGGACCCGGCGCTCTGGCAGGCCATGCGCCAGCACAGCCGGGGCCGGCGCGAGACGTCGGCGGGCATGTGGTATTTCCAGGACTTCCTGCCCGCCGAGCCGGGGCCGGGCCGACTGGCCGCCCAGCCCTGGTTCTTCGTGGCGCATGTGCCGCAGGACAGCGTGCAGCCGCTGCGCGAGACCAGCGCCTGGCAATGCCTGATGGGCTGCCTGGTGGCCTTCGGCCTGGCCGTCATGATGGTCAAGCGCCAGCGGCGCACCGAATGCGAACGCGAGCAGCTCCTGGCGGACCTGCAGGCCAACCACCGCGCGCTGGCCGAGGCCAAGGCCGGCGCCGAGGACTCGCTGGGCCGGCTGCGTCAGCTGCAGGACGAGCTGGTGCAGGCCGAGAAGCTGGCCTCGCTCGGGCTGCTGGTGGCGGGGGTGGCCCATGAGCTCAACACGCCGCTGGGCAGCGCGCGCATGACCGCCTCCACGCTGATGCGCCGGCTGGGCGAAGGCCAGCGCGAACTCGGCCCCGGGCCCCCGAGCCCGGCGGTGGCGCGCCTGCTGGAGCGCCAGCGCGCCGGCCTGGAGATCATCGAGCACAGCCTGGACCGCGCCAGCCGGGTGATCCGGCTGTTCAAGCAGCTCGCGGTCGACCGCGGCGCGGTCGAGCGGCGCCGCTTCGAGCTCGACGAGGTGCTGCAGGACGTGCGCCGGCTGCTGGTGCCGCGGCTCGGCAGCGAGGCGCCGGCCCGGCCGGTGCCGGTGTCGCTGCACATCGCGCCGGGCTCGGGCATCGTGCTCGACAGCTACCCCGGACCGCTGGGCCAGGTGATCGAGAACCTGATCGCCAACGCGCTGATCCACGCCTTCGACCCGCCCCCGGCGGGGCTGGAGCACGGCAGCGTGCGCGTGCTCTGCCAGATCCTGCCCGGGGGCGACGAGCTCGAGCTGGAGGTGACCGACGACGGCTGCGGCATCGAGCCGCAGGTGCTGCCGCGCATCTTCGACCCCTTCTTCACCACCCGGCGCGGGCGCGGCGGCACCGGCATCGGCCTGCACCTGTGCCACCACTTCTGCACCCAGGTGCTGGGCGGGCGGCTGCAGGTGGACAGCCACCCCGGCCAGGGCAGCCGCTTCAGCGTGCGGATCCCGCTGCAGGCGCCGTGACCGGCGACAGCGCCGCCGGCGTCTCGAGCCGGAGCACCTGCGGCCCCGACGACAGGTCGATGCCCTCATGCCGCAGCCGCGCCAGGATCGCCAGATTGACCTCCGAGCGCACATTGCCCTGGCCGTTCTCCGGATCGTCGATCCAGAAATGCACCGACAGCTCCAGGCCATCGGCACCGAGCCGGCTGAGCTGGGCGGCAGGCCCCGGATCGGCCAGCACCCGCGGCACCGCCACCACCGTCTCGATCAGGCGATCGCGCAGGCGCTCGACATCGGTGTCGTGGCCGACGACGAACACGGTGCTCAGCAGCACCCGGCGGTCGGCCAGCGAGAGGTTCTGCACCGCCGTGGTGATCAGCGTCTCGTTGGGCACGATCGACTCGCGCCCCGAGGGCGCGCGGATCACGGTGTAGCGGGTGGTGATGTCGGTGATCGCGCCCTCGAAGCCGCCGACATTGACGATGTCGCCGATGCGCAGCGAGCGCTCGGCCAGGATGACGAAGCCGCTGACATAGTTGGCCGCCAGCTTCTGCAGGCCCAGACCGATGCCCACGCCGAGCGCGCCGCCCAGCACCGACAGCGCCGTCAGGTCGATGCCCACCGCCGACAGCGCCATCAGCAGGCCCACGAAGAGCAGGATCGCTCGCAGCGCGTTGGCCGCCACCTTGCGCAGCGACAGCTGCGCCCCGCTGGCCCCGGCCAGCAGCCGCGCCTCCAGCGCCGCCGAGATCCACAGCACCACCACCATCACCAGGCTGGCCGACAGGCCGCCCTCGATCAGGTTGCGCAGGCTCAGCGTGTTGGCGCCGATCTTCCAGCGGATGTCGTCGAGCTCGTCGAGCAGCACCGGCAGGATGCCGGTCACCCACAGCACCATCCCGAGCCAGGCCACCCAGGAGATGGTGCGCTCGACGACGCGCATCAGCGCCGAGGACGGGAACGCGGCGCTGAGCACGCGCACGCTCAGCCGGATCACGGCCAGCGACAGCAGCACCGGAATCGCCAGCCGCAGCACCGCCACCGGCTGGCCCAGGTCCAGCAGCACCCGCCGCGCCACATGGGCCAGCGCCAGCATCAGCAGCGGAAACAGCACCCCGTCGACCAGATGGGTGCCGAACCAGATGGAGAGCCGCGCCTGCGTGCCCCCGGACCGCTCCCGCAGGCCCTGGAGCAGCCGCACCAGCAGCCAGCTCGTGGCCATCACGCCCGCCAGCACGGCCAGCTCGACCAGCGAGGACGGCCGCATCAGGGCGGCCAGCAGGGAGGGGAAATCCTGGGGGGTCAGCGTGGAGGTCATCGTCGCGCGGCATCCGGCAGTCGGGGAGGCGCGATTGTGCCGCCCCCGCCGCGGCCTCGGCGTGACAGGGTGTCAGCCGTGCGGACGGCGGCGACAATCGCGCGATGGACGACATCGAACTGATCCACCTCGACGAGGCGCTGCTGGTGGTGCGCAAGCCCGCCGGGCTGCTGTCGGTGCCCGGGCGCGGGCCCGAGAACGCCGACTGCGTCGCCGTGCGGGTGCAGCGCCAGGTGCCCGACGCCCTGATCGTGCACCGGCTCGACATGGCCACCTCCGGCCTGCTGCTGATGGCGCGCGGCGCCGAGATGCACCGCCGGCTCAGCCGGCTCTTCGCCGAGCGGCAGGTCGACAAGCGCTATGAAGCGGTGGTGGCGGGCTGCCCGCACGCCCAGGCCGGCGAGATCGACCAGCCGCTGATCTGCGACTGGCCGAACCGGCCGCGCCAGATGATCGACCCCGAGCGGGGGCGGCCGTCGCTGACCCGGTGGCAGCGGCTGGAACATGATGCCGACGCCGGCACCAGCCGGCTCGCGCTCGAGCCGGTGACGGGGCGCTCGCACCAGCTGCGCGTGCACCTGCTCTCGATCGGGCACCCGATCCTCGGCGACGACCTGTACGCCCCGGCGCCCTGGCGCGCAGCCGCGCCGAGGCTGCTGCTGCACGCCTGCCGGCTGACCTTCCGGCACCCGGCCGATGACCGACCGGTGCAGTTCGAGGATGCGGCGCCCTTCTGAGGTCGGCGCCCACCCTCGCACGACGCGTCAGCGGGCGCGGACGCCGGCCGCCCGCGCGGCCTGCTCGGCCGCCTCGGTGTCCTGGCGGATGTGGCGCAGGAAATAGCTCAGGTAGAAGCCCC
>JAUPTP010000058.1 GCA_030918015.1 Pseudomonadota bacterium | reverse complement strand
ATGCACCGGCACGCCCGCCATCACCACCGGCTCGCCCGCGCTCTGGCCGCGGGTGGTCAGCGTCACGTCCAGCAGCCGGTTGGCGCGCCGGGCATCGTCGTAGAACAGCTCGTAGAAGTCCCCCATCCGGTAGAACACCAGCGTGTCGGGGAAATCGGCCTTGATGCGCAGGTACTGCTGCATCATCGGCGTGTGGCCGCCCAGGCCGTCCGTGTCCGGGCGCGTCGTCGGGGTTCTGCTCATGGGTGTCGGCGCCGCGGCGCCGGGGCGGAAAAACCCGGCATCTTAGCGAGCCGCTCGCCTGATCAGTCCGGCTCCAGGGCTGGCAAGCGGGGGAGAGTGGCTTGTCCGCTCAGAACGGCGCGTCGCCGTCGCGGCGGCGGCTGCGGCGCGGGGCTTCGGGCGCCTCTTCCTTGGGCGGCATGTCTTCCTTGCGGATGCGGGTCGGGGCCTTGCGGATCACGACCGGCGCCGGTGCGGCTTCCTCGGGCATCGGCTCGAAGGCGGCGGCCAGCGCGGCGGCCGGCGACAGCGGCACATCGATCGGCAGCTCGGCCTTCTGCGGCTCGGCGTCCAGCTCGGGCTGGGTGGCGGCCAGGTATTCGTCCAGCGGCACCAGCTTGCCCGGCTGCGTCGGGGCGGCCTTGCGCACGGTGCGGGCCGGTGCGGCGGGCGCGACGTCGCCGCCTTCGGCCTCGGCCTTCTTGGCGCGCGGCTTGCGGGCCTTCGGCGCGGCCTCGACCACCGGGGTCTCCGGCTCGTCGTCCTTGATGATGCGGGTGAAGGGGGTGAGGATCTGCACCAGCTGGCCGTAGACCTTGGGCGTGGCGGCGATCACCTCGCGCTGGTAGAGGTAGTCGGCCTCGCCGGTGAAGTTGCCGATCAGGCCGCCCGCTTCGGTCACGATCAGCGAGCCGGCGGCGATGTCCCACGGGTTCAGGCCGGTCTCGAAGAAGCCGTCATACCAGCCCGCCGCGACATAGCACAGGTCCAGCGCGGCCGCGCCCGGGCGGCGCAGGCCGGCGCAGGCGGGCATCAGCTCTTCCATGATCTTCAGGTAGCGCTTGAAGTTGTCGCCCTTGCGGAAGGGGAATCCGGTGCCGATCAGCGCGTCGGCCAGGCGCAGGCGCTTGGAGACGCGCAGGCGCTTGTCGTTGAGGTAGGCGCCCCGGCCCTTGGTGGCGTAGAACAGGTCGTTGCGGCTCGGGTCGTAGACGACCGCCTGCTCGACCTTGCCCTTGAAGGCCAGCGCGATCGAGACCGCGTACTGCGGGAAGCCGTGGATGAAGTTGGTGGTGCCGTCCAGCGGATCGATGATCCAGACGAAGTCGCTGTGCTGCGCGCCCTGCGAGCGGCCCGATTCCTCGGCCAGGAAGCCGTGGCCCGGATAGGCCTGGCGGATGGTGTCGATGATCGCCTGCTCGGCCGCCTGGTCGACCTCGGTGACGAAGTCGTTGGGCCCCTTGCTGGTCACGGTCAGTCGCTCGACGTCGAGGCTGGCCCGGTTGATGATCGCCCCGGCCGCGCGCGCGGCCTTGATGGCGATGTTGAGCATGGGGTGCAAAGCGGCTTGCGACATGGAAATGCGGCTCCGGGACTCGGTTCGACGAGTGAAGTGGGTGCGAGGGGCTGGCGAAGGGAAAGAGCGGGGGGCGCGGGTTCTGCGCGGCCACGCTGGCCTGCAACGCCTAAGATAACCGGTCATTCTACGATGTCTGCGCCGCAAAAAAGCGCCTGAAAGGTCTTCTCCCGTGCCTGCCGTTCCCGATTCGACCCGCTTCGTGCTGGTCAACACCAGCCACCCCGGCAACGTCGGCGCCACCTCCCGCGCGATGAAGGTGATGGGATTTTCAGAGCTGGTGCTGGTGGCGCCGCGCTTCGGCGACGTGCTCAGCCAGGAGGAGACGGTGGCGATGGCCAGCGGCGCGGCCGACATCCTGGTGCGCGCGCGCATCGTCGAGACGCTGGACGAGGCGCTCGAGGGCGTGCAGATCGCCTGCGCCACCGCGATGACGCCGCGCGACTTCGGCCCGCCGGTGGAGGCGCCGCGCGCCTGCTTCGAGCGCCTGGCCGCGCGGCCCGACAAGATCGCCTTCGTCTTTGGCAGCGAGCGCTTCGGGCTGTCGAACGAGGATGTCTACCGCTGCCATGTCTGCCTCTCCATCCCGACGAACCCCGACTACGGTTCGCTGAACCTGGCGCAGGCGGTGCAGCTGCTGGCCTACGAGTGGCGCCAGGCGCTGGGCGGCTTCGAGGTCGTGCCGCGCACCCGCGACGCCGCTCGCGCCGGCATCGACGCGGTGCAGGGCGCGCTCGGCCACTGGGAGCAGGCGCTGGTGCATCTGGGCTTTCTCGATCCGAAGGTGCCGCGCAAGCTGATGCCGCGCCTGAACCAGCTGCTCAACCGCGCCGAGCCGACGGTCGAGGAGATCCACATCCTGCGCGGCATCGCCCGCGAGATCCTGCGTCGCGGCTGAGGCGAGCCGCGCGGCCTACACTTGCGCCATCACTGACGCGTCGCGTCATTTTCCCGAAGCTCCTCGCGAGTCCGCCATGTTCCGCCGCCTGAAAGAAGACATCGACTGCATCCTCGAACGCGATCCGGCCGCCCGCTCGCGCCTGGAGGTGCTGACCTGTTATCCGGGCCTGCATGCGCTGTGGATCCAGCGTCTGGCGCACTGGTTCTGGGTGCGCGACTTCAAGTGGCTGGGGCGCTGGCTGTCGCACTGGGGCCGCTTCCTGACCGGCATCGAGATCCATCCCGGCGCCACCTTCGGCCGGCGGGTCTTCATCGACCACGGCATGGGCATCGTCATCGGCGAGATGGCCGAGGTCGGCGACGACTGCACCATCTACCAGGGCGTGACGCTGGGCGGCACCTCGCTGGTCAAGGGCGCCAAGCGCCACCCGACGCTGGGCCGCGGCGTGATCGTCGGCGCCAATGCCTGCGTGCTGGGCGGCTTCACGGTGGGCGACGGCGCGCGCGTGGGCTCCGGTGCCGTGGTGACCAAGCCGGTGCCCGACGGCGCCACCGCGGTGGGCAACCCGGCACGCATCATCGCCGCGCAGCAGGACGCCCAGCGCGAGGCCGCAGCCGCCCGCATGGGCTTCTCCGCCTACGGCGTGACCCAGGGCGAGGATCCGGTCGCGCAGGCGATGAAGGGCCTGATCGACAACGCCTCCAGCCACGAGCACCAGATCGCCCTGCTGTGGCAGGCGATCGAGAAGCTCTCGGCGCGCGCCCGCGAGCTGCCGGCCGACCCTTGCGTGCCCGACGAGGCGCACCGCACCGAGCAGTTCGACGCCGAGCGGCTGAACCGGCTGGTCAAGTAGCCGTTTGGGCCTCGTCCCGGGAGGGGCGGCGTGCGGTCTTCGGCCGGAAGGCGCTGATGACCGATTCGCGCGTCTCGATGTAGGGCCCGCCGATCAGGTCGATGCAGTAGGGCACCGCGGCGAAGATGCCCGGGCAGGGCGGCTGCGCGCCCGGCAGGCCCTCCAGCGTCTCGGCGATCGACCTGGGCTGGCCCGGCAGGTTCAGGATCAGCGCGCGGCCGCGGATCACCGCCACCTGGCGCGACAGGATCGCGGTCGGCACGAAGCGCAGGCTGATCTGGCGCATCTGCTCGCCGAAGCCCGGCATGACCTTGTCGGCCACCGCCAGCGTGGCCTCGGGCGTGACGTCGCGCGGCGACGGGCCGGTGCCGCCGGTGGTCAGCACCAGGTCGCACTGCTCGGCGTCGACCAGCTCGCGCAGCGTCGCGCTGATGCCCTCCTGCTCGTCCGGGATCAGCCGGGTGACCCAGGTGACCGGGTTGTGCAGCGCGCGCGCCATCCAGTCCTGCAGCGCCGGCAGCCCCTTGTCCTCGTAGACGCCGCTGCTGGCGCGGTCGCTGATCGAGACCAGGCCGATGCGCAGCGGCTCGGGCGGGGGCAGGGCGGTGGCGTCACTCATCGTCGTCCTCCTGGTCGTCGGCGTCGTCGTCCGGGGCGGCTGCGGCGGCGGCCGCGGCCAGCGTGGCCTTGATCTGCTGGAACAGCTCGCGATAGGCGCGGCCCTTGCGCTCGGTCGGGGCCTCGGCGCCCTGGGCGGCGGCTGCCGCGGCCGTGGCCTGGTCCTTGCGCGCGTTGCGGATCAGCGTGCGCAGCGCCTGCGCGTCGGTGCCGGGGTGCTCGCTCATCCACTGGGTGACGGCGTCGTCCTCGGCGATCAGGCGGTCGCGCCAGCGCTCGGCGGTGTGCAGCGCCAGGGTTTCCTTGGCGCCGGGCAGCTTGAAGGAGGCCACCGCCTCGCGCAGCGGCTCGGCATCGATGCCGCGCATGATCTTGCCGATGTACTGCAGCTGGCGCCGGCGGCCCTCGTGCGAGCGGATGCGCTTGAGATCGAGCAGCGCGTCGAGCAGCGACTCAGGGATGCCGACGATCGCCTTCAGGCGGTGCGCCGGCATCTCGTCGAGCTCCTTGCCCAGGGCCTGCAGGTCGTGCATCTGCTTCTTCAGCCGCGTCTTGCTGGGGCGGCCGGAGAAGTCCTCGTCGTGGTCGCCGTCGTCGGCGCCGTCGTCGTGATCGAAGTGGTAATTCGGGTGCATGGGTGAGAGGGGGGCTCGGGGACCGCACGGGTCGGGCTGCCCCCATTGGGGACGGCAGCTATGATACGAGCGACCACCCCCAGCCTCGCCTGTCCATGACCGCCAAGACCCGCCGTCCGTCCCGTTCGAAGGCTGCAGCTCCGGCTGCCGCGACCGTGTCTGCCCAGGCCCCGGAGGCCGGCTTCGCCTACAGCCGCGCGCAGTTCGCCGACCTGGTCGAGCAGACGCTGGAGATCGCGAAGTCGCTCGGCGCCAGCGACGCCGGCGTCGAGGTCTCCGAGGGCTCGGGCCTGTCGGTGTCGGTGCGCAAGGGCCGGCTCGAGAATGTCGAGCGCAATCGCGACAAGGCGGTCGGCGTGACCGTCTACCTCGGCCAGCGCCGCGGCAATGCCAGCACCTCCGACTTCTCGCCGCAGGCGCTGCGCCAGACGGTGCAGGCCGCCTACGACATCGCCCGCTTCACCGCCGAGGATCCGGCCGCCGGCCTGCCCGACATCGAGGACCTCGCGCTGGGCGAGGCGGCCGAATGCCGGCTTGACCTCTTCCATCCCTGGCTGGTCGACGCCGAGGCCGCCGCCGAGATGGCGCTGCGCTGCGAGGCCGCGGCGATGGGCGTGGACCGGCGCATCACCAACTCCGACGGTGCGGGCGTGTCGGCGCAGCAGTCGCATTTCTTCGCCGGCAACAGCCGGGGCTTCCGCGGCGGCTATGCCAGCTCGCGCCACTCGATGTCGGTCTCGCCGATCGCCGGGCGCGGCGCGCAGATGCAGCGCGACTCCTGGTACAGCTCGGCGCGCGACAAGGCCGATCTGGCCTCGCCCGAGGCGGTGGGCCGCTACGCCGCCGAGCGGGCGCTGTCGCGCCTGAAGGGCCGCAAGGTCGCCACCGGCGAGGTGCCGGTGCTGTTCGAGTCGACGGTGGCCTCCGGCCTGCTCGGCGCCTATGTCCAGGCCACCAGCGGCGGCGCGCTCTACCGCCGCACCAGCTTCCTGGCCGACAGCCTGGGCCAGCAGGTCTTCCCCGAGCACATCGACATCCACGAGGATCCCTTCATCGCCAAGGCCAAGGGCAGCGCGCCCTTCGACGACGAGGGCGTGCGCACCCAGGCCCGCCAGGTGGTCGAGGCGGGCGTGACCCAGGGCTATTTCCTGTCGAGCTACTCGGCGCGCAAGCTGGGCATGAAGACCACCGGCCATGCCGGCGGCGCGCAGAACATGCGGCTGTCGAGCCGCCTGACCCAGGCCGGCGACAACCTCGACGAGATGATCCGCAAGCTCGGCCGCGGCCTGTTCGTCATCGAGCTGATGGGCCAGGGCGTCAACTACGTGACGGGCGACTACTCGCGCGGCGCCGCCGGCTTCTGGGTCGAGAACGGGCGCATCGCCTATCCGGTCGACGAGATCACCATCGCCGGCAACCTGCGCGACATGCTGCGCGGCATCGTGGCCGTCGGCGCCGACGAATACACCTCCGGCAGCCGAACCCTCGGCTCGGTGCTGGTCGACCGCATGATGGTCGCCGGGCATTGACCCTGCACCCTAAGTAATCCTGCGCAGGGGTTAGCCGCATGGCCGCCCGGGAGGGGGTTTTCTAGAATCGGCTCCGACATCGGCAGAGCCGATTTTTCGACACTACCCCTTCAGGAGCCATCTGCATGGAACGTCGTTCCTTCATCCGCCAAACAGGCCTGGCTGGCGTTCTGGCCGCCGGCGCTGCTCCGGCCGTCGTGCATGCCCAGGCCAACATCCGCTGGCGTCTGGCCTCCAGCTTCCCGAAGTCGCTCGACACCATCTTCGGTGGCGCCGAGACCTTCGCGAAGAAGGTGGGCGAGATGTCGGGGGGCAAGTTCCAGATCTCGGTGCATCCGGGCGGCGAGCTGATGCCCCCGTTCGGCGTGGTCGACGGCGTGCAGAACGGCACCATCGAGGCCTGCCACACCGTGCCGTACTACTTCTTCGGCAAGGACGAGACCTTCGCGCTGGGCGCGGCCATCCCCTTCGGCATGAACAGCCGCCAGATGACGGCCTGGATGATGGAGGGCAACGGCCTGAAGCTGATGCGCGAGTTCTACGCGCAGTACAACATGATCAGCTTCCCCTGCGGCAACACCGGTGCGCAGATGGGCGGCTGGTACCGCAAGCCTGTGCAGTCGATCGCCGACATGAAGGGCCTGAAGTTCCGGGTCGGCGGCTTCGCGGGCAAGGTGGTCGAGCGCCTGGGCGGCGTGCCGCAGAACATCCCCGGCGGCGAGATCTACCAGGCGCTGGAGAAGGGCACGATCGACGCGGCCGAGTGGATCGGCCCGTACGACGACCAGAAGCTGGGCTTCAACAAGGTGGCGCCCAACTACGCCTATCCGGCCTGGTGGGAGGGTGGTCCGCAGATCGACCTGTTCATCAACCAGAAGGCCTACAACGCCCTCAGCGCCGAGTACAAGGCCATCGTCGAGGCTGCTTCGGCCTACGCCCACGTCGACATGCAGGCCAAGTACGACGCCAAGAACCCGGGCGCGCTCAAGCAGCTGGTGGCCGGCGGCACCAAGCTGTTCCGCTTCCCGAAGGACGTGATGGAGGCGGCGTTCAAGGAATCGATGGCGCTGTACAGCGAGCTGTCGGACAAGAATCCGAACTGGAAGAAGGTCTACAGCGACTTCGCCAAGTTCCGCGCGGACCAGAACCTGTGGTTCCGCTTCGCCGAGGCCGGCTTCGACGACTTCATGCAGGCCCAGAAGCTGTGACCGGCATGCCGCCTGGACGGGCGCTGGGGTAACCCCGCCCGACAGATCCGGGTTCGCTTCCTAGAATCGGCCCCACACCGCCCGGCCTGCCCTCTGCGGCACGCCGGGCGGTGTCGTCTGGTGATTCCGCTGATTCAGGAGACAAGTTCATGGAGCGTCGAGCCTTCGTCCGACATGCCGGCCTGGCCGGTGTCCTCGCTGCAGGGGCCGCGCCGGCCATCGTGCACGCGCAGGCCAACGTCCGCTGGCGTCTGGCCTCGAGTTTCCCCAAATCGCTCGACACGATTTTCGGGGCGGCCGAAACCTTCTCGAAGAAGGTCTCGGAAATGACCGGCGGCAAGTTTCAGGTCTCCGTTCACCCGGGCGGGGAGCTGATGCCGGCCTTTGGCGTCGTCGACGGGCTGCAAAGCGGAACGATCGAGATCGGTCACACCGCGCCGTATTACTACTTCGGCAAGGACGAGACCTTCGCGATGGGCTGCGCCATCCCGTTCGGCCTCAACAGCCGCCAGATGACGGCCTGGATGATGGAGGGCAACGGCCTGAAGCTGATGCGCGAGTTCTACGCGCAGTACAACATCGTCAGCTTCCCCGGCGGCAACACCGGCGCGCAGATGGGCGGCTGGTACCGCAAGCCTGTGCAGTCGATCGCCGACATGAAGGGCCTGAAGTTCCGGGTCGGCGGCTTCGCGGGCAAGGTGGTCGAGCGTCTGGGCGGCGTGCCGCAGAACATCCCCGGCGGCGAGATCTACCAGGCGCTGGAGAAGGGCACGATCGACGCGGCCGAGTGGATCGGCCCGTACGACGACCAGAAGCTGGGCTTCAACAAGGTGGCGCCCAACTACGCCTATCCGGCCTGGTGGGAAGGCGGCCCGCAGCTCGACTTCTTCATCAACACGAAGGCCTACGAGGCCCTCAGCGGCGAGTACAAGGCCATCGTCGAGGCGGCAGCCGCCTGCGCGCATGTCGACATGCAGGCTCGCTATGACGCCAAGAACCCGGTGGCGCTCAAGCAGCTGGTGGCCGGCGGCACCAAGCTGTTCCGCTTCCCGAAGGATGTGATGGAGGCGGCGTTCAAGGAGTCGATGGCGCTGTACGGCGAACTGTCGGACAAGAATCCGAACTGGAAGAAGGTCTACGCCGACTACGCCAAGTTCCGCGCGGACCAGAACCTGTGGTTCCGCTTCGCCGAAGCCGGCTTCGACGACTTCATGCAAGCGCAGAAACTGTGATGCTGGCATCGGGGTGATCCCCGATCTCGTTTCCTATCAGGGCCGACAGATTGAAAATCTGTCGGTTTTTTCATTTTATTGACAAATAAATTCTTTCGCGGCCTCTTGTCTGGGGATCGCCGTGCGAAATTTACGGTGGCGTCTGGGGTAATCGAGCATGAATCTCGATAAACTGATTGCAAATTGAAGTTCTTGGAAAAAACGGAAGCAGCGACA
>JAUPTP010000057.1 GCA_030918015.1 Pseudomonadota bacterium | reverse complement strand
TGCGCTCGGCCACATGCAGCGTGTCGATGGTGGCGCGCACGCGGTGGCGGGGCGCCGACATCTGCCGCGCCGAGAGGCGGTAGTCGATCAGGGCCTGTTCGATGAAGGCCACGTTTCCGCAGCGGGCTGCCCTGACGATCCAGTCCCAGTCGCACATCGAGCGCGCCTCGTCCTCGAAGCTGCCGGCCTGATCCTCGCGCAGCAGTTCCCGGCGGAACATCAGGGTGGGCGGGTGCATGAAGTTGCCGTGCGCGAGCTGCTCGTAGGCCGGCCCGTGGCAGACGCCGAAGCGTTCGCCCCAGACCGTCTCGAGCTCGTCGTGCAGCGGCAGCAGCGAGCGCACGCCGCGTGGTGCCCGACGGATGCTGGCGTAGTAGCGCGCCGAGTGGTGGCGCCGCACCGGCCCGCCGCTGTCGTCGAACGCGTCGAACTCGCCCGCGCACAGCATGACCTGGGGCAGGGCCTCGAGGACACGCGCCTGCAGGGCCAGCCGCTCGGGGCGGCACAGGTCATCCGCATCCAGCAGCGCGATCCATTCGCCACGCGCAGCCGCCACGCCGGTGGCGCGCGCGCGGGCCAGTCCCCCGTTGGGCTGGACGATGGCGCGGATCTGCGGCCCGTACTGCGCCAGCAGCTGCGCGGTGCCATCGGTGGAGCCGTCGTCGACGACGACGATCTCCAGGTTCGGCCAGGTCTGGGCGAACAGGCTCTCCAGCGTGGCCGGCAGGGTCTGCCGCGCGTTGTAGGCGGGAATGACGACGCTGATGAGTTCGGCCGGATTCAGGTCTGATCCGGCGTGCTGTCCGAGCATGATGCATCCGGTCCGGTACGGGGCCTCACATGATTTCAGACTCCCCGGCAAAAGGGAAGGTTTCCCCTGCCGGGCTGCTGTGCAAAGACGGGATGTCTGGCGGTGCGGCTCAGACCTGCCGGGCCCACGGCACCATCAGGAAGACCAGCCGCTGCAGCGCGGGCACGCGCTGGCCGATCTTCTGCATCATCGCCAGATCGTTCTGGTTCCAGACCTTGAAGACCAGCGTGGCGATCAGGTAGACGATCAGGTAGAGCACGCCGACGAGCAGCTGGTGCCACACGGACGGCGCCGGGCTCAGCGACAGCACGCCGAAGCACAGCAGGGCCGCGCTGACCGCCGCGGCGTTCATGCGCAGCAGGTCGCCGACCGGCAGCGGCATGCGCAGCACCCGGCGCACGCAGACGAAGGTGAAGCAGAACACGGCCAGCGTCGAGACCATGTGGGCATAGATGGCGCCGTCCAGCCCGTGCGTGGGCACCAGCCACAGCGCCATGCCGGCGCTGGCGACGATCGCGAAACCCGCCTCGGCCGCGCGCAGCCGCTGGTTGTCGGTGACGGTCAGCAGCGCGCCGAAGGCCGCATAGGACAGCGTCACGCCGCGCACCAGCACCATCATCTGCAGCGCGAAGATCGCCGGTGCATAGCTTGGGCCATAGGTCAGCTCGATCGCCGGCCGCGCCCAGAAGAAGCCGATGCCGGTCAGCAGCAGGCCCAGGAAATGGAAGTAGCGCACCGCGTCGCTGCCCAGCCGGTGGATGCGCTTCTCGCCCCCGGCGCCGTAGGCGTTGGCCAGCACCGGCATCAGCACCGTCATCAGGCCGGAGGAGAGCAGGTCCACGCCCCCGCGCGCGAGCGTCGCGGCGATCGTGAAGAAGCCCACCGCCTCGGCGCCGGCCATGTGGTTGAGCAGATAGGTCTCGATGGCCTTGTTGCTGAAGGTGGCCACCAGCGTGGACACCATCGTCCAGGCCAGGTGCGGCTTCACGCGGGCCAGCAGCTCCTCGTCGATCTCCCGCTTGCCCTTGTGGATGTCGGCGCGCCGCAGCTGGCGCGCGGCCATCAGCGGGTGGGCGATCGAGATGACCAGGAACAGCACCATGTAGCCGCTCAGCGGCGAGCCCAGCAGGGCCATGACGCCGGCGCCGGCCAGGTTGATCAGGCTCAGCAGGCTCACCGAGCTGGCCTCGATGCCGAAGCGGCCATAGCCCTTGGCCACCGAGATGCTGAAGAGATACCAGGCCTTCGAGAAGGAGGCCAGCAGCGCCACGGCCGCGAACAGGGTCAGGTGACCCTCCCAGCCGGCCGGACGCAGCGCGGGCAGGGCCGCCAGAAAGACGAGACCGACGATCAGCAGCGACCAGCCCTGCCAGCGCTGCAGCCGGCGGTGCACGTCCTGCGCGTCGACCCGGCTCTCGCGTCCGAGCGACTCCGAGACGAAGCGGATCGCCGAGGTCGTCAGGCCGTGGTTCATCATCAGCACCAGCATGCCCGACAGCCACACCAGGTAGGCGTAGCGGCCGAAGTCGGCCGGCCCCAGGCCGCGAGCGATCAGCATGCTCGTCACCAGACCGGCTGCGTAGGTCACATAGGTCGAGCCGGTGGTCAGCAGCACGGAACTCAGCACTGCCTTGGCGCCGAACTGATTGCTCATTCAGGATCCTTGTGGAGAAAAGGCCGGCTCCCGCCCCTGCGGATCCGACCGGAAATGATAATCGGCGCCGGTTGTCGCGGCTTGCGCTGGATCGAACGCGGTCAGCGAGCGAACTGGGGGTGGCGGTGGGTGGCCATGCGCATCATGCGCGCCACGAACTGGGCGGCGCTGCGCTCGCGCGGCATGAAGCGGGGCAGCTGGAACGGATCGGCCTGATCGGTGGCCACGCCGACGGCGGTGGACACCGCGCTCAGGAATCCGGCCTCGCGCACGATCTTCGCGTGCAGGGCGGTGTAGTCGAGGTCGGGCTTGCCGTTCGGGTAGGCGAAGCACAGCGACTTGCGTCCGGTCAGCTCCTCGATGCGGTCGCGGTTGTCGATGATCTCGCGGCGCGCCTGCTCTTCGTCGATCTTCGCCAGGATCGGGTGCGAGACGGTGTGGCCGCCGATGTCGACCCAGCCGCTGTCGGAGAGGCTGCGGACCTGATGGTCGTCCATCATCAGGTCGTTGGGCAGGCGAGAGCCGGAGCGGCGGCACAGGTCGGCGCAGAACTCGTGCCGGTGCCCGGGCTCCAGGTACTTGACCGCGCGGGTCAGGTCATTGACCAGGGCTCGGCGCGAGGCGATGTCGGTGATCATCCGCTGGCCCAGACCGACCTCGGAGAGATCGATCGCGCCCGAGGCCAGGCGCCGCACGGTCTCCACCACGGTGTCGTTGAACATGCAGCCGCCATTGAGGAAGCCGGTGGTCACGAAGATGGTGGCCGGCAGCTTGAACTCGCGCAGCAGCGGCAGGGCCAGATCATGGTTGTCGCGGTAGCCGTCATCGAAGGTGATGCAGGCCGCGCCGGCCGGCAGCCGGCCGGCGCGCAGCATCTCGGCGGCCTCGTGCAGGCGCAGCACACGGAAGGCGCCGGCCAGCGCGCGGAACTGCTCGGCCATCTGCCGAACGTCCGGCACGGCCGGCTGCAGGGGGTCGGGCTCCTTCAGTACGCGGTGGTACATCAGGATCGGCAGCAGCCGGGTACCGGAGGGGTAGCGGGCCTGCACGAACCATCGTGCGATCGGGCGGGCAATGGTGACCATGTTCTCAGCGACTCCCTGCGTCTCCCGGCCCTGCCGAGCGGAGACGATTTCTGTTGTTGTGCCGCGCCTGTCCATGCGACGGCCAAATGCCGGGGTTCGCCTTCCTTTTTTCGGACAAGCACGGTTTCCGGTGTGATAGGGATGGATTTTCTACTGAGGGGGTGGCCATCGGCAAACCTGTTGCCTGTGATGTGCGACACGGAGAGGCCTGCCGTGTCCATCAGGTGTTGTCCATTGGGGACGAACGGGAACCAGCGGTTCTTCCCGTGAATGTTAACGATCGTGAAAGTCAGGAGGCTTGCGGTCTCGTTTTTCGATGAAACATTCGGTCGGCCTCCGGGGCAGCGCAGGAGCAATAAAACGAAACACGACGATACCTGGGCGAAAGGACGCCGCATCCTGGCCCCGGCACCATGAGGCCCATGTTCTTCGATGCAGTCTCAAGGAAAGAAATCATGAGTTCCTGGTTCAAGCGCTCTCTGACGGGTCTGGCCGCCGTGGTTCTGGTCAGTGGTCTGGCGGCCTGCGGCAGCGCACCGTTCGGGGGCGACGGTCCGGGGCGGGGCGGCCGTGGCGGCCCGGACGGCGAGGGCCCGCGCATGGGCATGATGGGCCGCCATGGTCATGACGAGGGTCACGGCCCGCGCAGCGAGGCCGACATGCAGAAGATGCGCGAGCGCATGGTCGAGCGGGTCTCGGCGCAGCTCGAGCTCGACGCGGCGCAGAAGGGCCGGCTGGTCAAGATGTTCGAGGCGATGGATGCGCAGCGCAGCGCCATGGCCGGCAACCCGCCGCCGAAGGCCGGCGAGCCGGGTCAGCCGGGCGGCCGTCCTGGCCATGGCGGCCCGGGCCTGCTGCCGCCGCAGCAGATGCAGGAGCTGATCAAGGGCGAGCGCTTCGACCGGGCCCGCGCCCAGGCCCTGGTCGACGAGAAGGCCCAGGCCGCGCGCGCCGCCGCGCCCCAGGTCATCGCCGCGATGGCCGACTTCTACGACAGCCTCAAGCCCGAGCAGCAGATCAAGGTTCGCACCTTCCTGGAGCGCGGTCCGGGCGGGCGGCGCGGCATGGACGGCGATCGCCGCCACGGCTGAGGCGGGTCTGGGCATGGCGGGGGGCGCGCGGCTAGGATCGGGCCATGCCTCGCCTGCTCCTGATCGATGACGATGAACATCTGGCCGAGCCGCTGGCGCTCTACCTGCGCCGCTTCGACCTGATGCTCGAGGCCGCGACCCGCCCCGAGGAGGGGTGGGCGCGGCTGCATGCCGAGCCCTTCGACGCGGTCATCCTCGACGTGATGATGCCCGGGCTGGACGGCTTCGAGCTGTGCCGGCGCCTGCGCCGCGATCCCGATGCGCGCCTGGCCGCGCTGCCGGTGCTGATGCTCACCGCCCGCGGCGACGTCACCGACCGGGTGATCGGCCTGGAGCTGGGGGCCGACGACTATCTGCCCAAGCCCTTCGAGCCCCGCGAGCTGGCCGCCCGGCTGCAGACCATCCTGCGCCGGCGTCCGGCCGAGCCGCCGGCCTCGTCCGCTGCATCCGCACCGGCGCGGCCGCATCGGCTGTGCTTCGACCGCATCGAGATCGATCTGGACCGCCGCCAGGTGCGCCGCGATGGCGAGCCCGTCGAGCTGACCGGCACCGAGTTCACGCTGCTGGCGCTGCTGGCGGCCGACCCGCAGCGGGTCTTCACCCGCGACGAGATCCTCTCCCATCTGCGCGGGCATGACACCGAGGTGTACACGCGCGCGATCGACATCCTGATCAGCCGGATCCGCCGCAAGCTCGAGCCGCTCGAATGCATCCGCACGCTGCGCAATGCCGGCTATGCCTTCGCGGCCGGACCCTGCGCATGACGGGCATGCCCTGGCGCAGGGCGCTGCGTCGCGCGGCGGGGCGGCTGGGGCCGCGCCTGCTGCTGCTGTTCGTGATGCTGGCGCTGTCGACGACCGCCGTCTTCATGTCGGGCATGCAGCATGCCCTGGGCGGGGGCTGGCGCGCGCTGGTGCGTCCGCTGGTGGCGGACTACGCCGACCGGCTCGTCATCGAGCTGGGCTCGCCGCCCGACATCGCGCGGGCGCGGGCGATGACCGAGCGGCTGCCGCTGTCGGTGCGCATCGACGGGCCGCTCGTGCACTGGGATTCCCATCCCCATCTGCGCGGCCTGCCCGAGCGGCCCTGGATGCGGCCGCCCCGCGCGGCCGACGCCGACCGAGAGGGCCTGCCGCCCCGGCACGCAGGGCGTGGTCTGAGCTGGGTGGCCGATCCCTCGATGGAGGGCGATGAGGCCGATGACGGCGAGCGGGGCTGGCTGATGATCACCCGCCGCAGCGCCGACGGCCACCGCATCCGCTTCGGCCTGGGGGAGGTGCCCTGGCGGCAGCGGCCGCGCTCGATCGGCTGGGTCACGCTGACCCTGCTGCTGGTCATGACCCTGGCGGCCTATCTGGTGATGAGGCACTGGCTGCGGCCGCTCGACGACATCCGTGCCGGCGCGGTGCGCTACGGGCGGGGCGAGTTCGATGCGCCCATCCCGGTGCGCGACCGCAGCGAGCTGGGCCTGCTGGCCTCGCAGATCAACACCATGGCGGGCGAGCTCCACCGCATGCTCGAGGCCAAGCGGGCGCTGCTGCTGGCGATCAGCCACGAGCTGCGCTCGCCGCTGACCCGGGCACGGCTGCATGCCGAGCTGGTCGAGGCCGGCGCCTCGCGCGAGGCGCTGCTGCGCGATCTGGGCGAGATGGGGGCGCTCATCACCGACCTGATCGAGGGCGAGCGGCTGGCGGCCGGGCATGCGGCGCTGCAGCGCGCGCCGGTGGATCTGGCGCTGCTGGTGGAGGCGGTCGCGGTCGAGGTGGCGGAGGCAGCCGGTCGGGACGAGACCGTGCTGCAGTTCGATCTCGGGGCTGCTGCGGGCGAATGGCTGCTCGATGCGGCCCGCTGGCGCTTGCTGGTGCGCAATCTGGTCGGCAATGCCTTGCGTCATGGGGCGCCGCCCGTGGCGGTCCGGCTCGGGCGCGAGTCGGGCGAGCGCGGTGACCTGCTGGTGCTGTCGGTTCGCGATCATGGGCCGGGTGTGGCGCCGCAGGCCCTGGTCCAGCTGGGCGAGGCGTTCTACCGCCCCGATGCCGCACGCGGCCGCGGGCAGGGCGGGGTGGGGCTGGGGCTGCATCTGTGCCGGCTCGTCGCCCAGGCGCACGGCGGGCGCCTGGATCTGAGCGCGGCCGATCCCGGCCTGGAGGCGACCGTGCGCCTGCCCTGGCCGCCGGCGTCGCGGCCCTGAAGGGATGCCGGTGACGGGCGCGAGGCGCTCGGTGCGTCAGTCCGCCCGGGGCGGCAGGCCGGGCGCCGGCTCCGTGGTCCCGGCGGTGGATGGCGCCGGGGCATAGGCGGCCTCGTAGCCCAGGGCGGTGATGCGCTCCGGGTCCGCGCTGGCGCGCTGGCGTGCCGGCCGCATGCCGTTGCTGCGCAGCAGCCGATGCAGTCGTCGCCACAGGGGCGCCGGGGCGTCGATGACGGGGATGTGCGGGTCGGTCATGTCGGACTCCTTCCGGGTCATGGTGAGCAGGCTCCCCCGAACGTGGGGGGGCGTTGGGGGCGCTGCAGGGCTGCTGCGTGCCACTTTTCGAGTGCCTGCGGCCCGGCGGGTTCCGCAAGAAATCTTTTGACACATGAAGGGCGCTGCAGGGGGTATGGTGTGGCTGTCTTTTGCAGATGGGGGTGTCGTTTCCTGCGTGGCGCTGGCGTTCCTTGCCATTTCCTGGGATTCGATGCGCGAGAATCAAGGCCGGATGAGCCTTTCATTCGAATCAGGAAACCCTTCGCGATGACCTTGCCTTCCCTGTCCACCTCGATGCGACTGATGGGGCGCATGCTGCTGTGGGGCGGCTGGCTGGTGCCCGCGCTGCTCGCCTGGGAGCGGCTGCTGGACTATCTGAACGATGATCTGGCGCGGCTGCACTTCACGGCCGCGTCCCTGCTGCGGCCCATGCCCGACATCAACGAGGCGGCCAACATCGCGCAGGCCCGCCAGTGGATGGTCGTGGCGGCGGTGTGGCTGGGGCTGGCGATCCTGTCGGGCTGCGTGGAGCGCTACCGGGCCCGGGTGGCCGGTGGGTCGGGGCGGTCGGTCGACCGTGGTGCGGCCGCCGGGCTGCAGGAGCAGGAGGCCGCGCTGTCGCGGCAGCTGGCGCAGCTGATGCAGCAGGTGGAGGCCTGCCGGGATGTGCTGGCGGGGGTGTCCGCGTCGGAGCCGTCCCGTGGCGAGCGCTCGGACGAGGCACAGTCGCTGCAGCGATTCGATCGGCTGGAGCAGCGGCTCGCAGGACTCGAGGGGGTGCTGCAGCGCGGCGAAGCCCGGCTTGGCCAGCAGCTGGTCGAGCTGCACCAGCGTCTGTCGACGCCGGTGGACCCGGCGGCGGTGTTCGGGGATCTGGCGCGCGGGCCGATGCCTCTGCTGGCCAGCGCAGGCTCGGCCGAGGACCTGCGGCGCCTCAAGGATCTGGTGCTGAACCTGTCTGACCTGAAGATGGATCTGCGCCTCGAGCAGCGGCAGCTGCGGCAGCGGCTGCGCGATCTGCCGGATGCGGGGCCGGGCGCACGGGCCCAGCCGTCGCGCGCGGCCTGAACAGGGGCTGCGCGGCCGCCATGTGGGTTGCCCGGGCGGCCGGGCTCGGGTATGATCAGGTTTTCGCTAGAACGCTGAATGGGCGGATCAGATCCAGCCCATTTTTTTTGCTTGAACCGCCGCAAGGCACCGGAAGGAGTGCGGCAGCCGGCTGGCGTGGTGAATGTGCGGACCCTTGTCACGAACGGGGCGCTCCGCGCAGATCGTCGCGCGGCTATCAGGCTGCCGTTTGTACTGCATAGATGAACTGGCAGCAGGCTGTCGAACGAACCGTCACCGGCATGGGTTACGAACTCGTGGAATGCGAGCGTGGCCCACGCGGGTTGCTGAGTGTCTATATCGACCGGGTGCCGGGTACCGTCTATCCGACCGGTCCCGCCGACTTTGTCGTGGTCGAGGATTGCGAGCAGGTCACCCGCCAGCTCCAGCGCGTGCTGGAGGTCGAGGGCTGCGACTACGCTCGGCTGGAAGTGTCCTCTCCCGGTCTGGATCGGCCGCTCAAGCGGATGGTCGACTATGTGCGCTTCGAGGGCGCCGAGATCGACGTCACGCTGCGCCAGGTCTTCCAGGGGCGCAAGAAATACCGCGGCATCCTGCGCCTGGCA
>JAUPTP010000056.1 GCA_030918015.1 Pseudomonadota bacterium | reverse complement strand
CTCGGTCGGTCCTTCGGGGATCGGAAAGGCCATGCCCTGCCCGTTCTCGCGCGCGTAGATCGCGATCACATGACCGACCGGCACGACGATGTCGCGCGCGACGCCGCCGAAGCGGGCCTTGAATTCGATCACATCATTGCCCAGGCGCAGGCCGCTGGTGGCATCCAGGCTGACGTTCAGGACGATCTCGCCGTTCTTGACGAACTCCATCGGCACGCGCACCGACGCGTCGACATGCACCGCGAGCAGCGGCGTGAAGCCGTTGTCGATGCACCAGTCGTGCAGCGCGCGGATCAGGTAAGGACGGGTCGAGGTGCCCTGGGAGTCGTGGTCGACGGACATGCAGCGGTGGCGCTCAGGCGGAAGTGGATCGGGTCGGCGACAGCAGGCGGGCGCAGACTTACTTGCGCATCACCTTCTCGGACGGCGTCAGCGCCTCGATGTAGGCCGGACGCGAGAAGATGCGCTCGGCGTACTTCAGCAGCGGTGCGGCGTTCTTCGACAGCTCAATGCCGTAGTAGTCCAGGCGCCACAGCAGCGGCGCGATCGCCACGTCGAGCATCGAGAAGTCCTCGCCCAGCATGTAGCGGTTCTTCTGGAAGATCGGCGCGAGCTGCGTCAGGCGGTCGCGGATCTGCGAGCGGGCGCGCTCCAGGTCCTTCTCGGTGGCCTTGACGCCGCCGCGGCCTTCGAGCGTGTTGACGTGGGTGAACAGTTCCTTCTCGAAGTTGAACAGGAACAGGCGCACGCGCGCACGGGCCACCGGGTCGCCCGGCATCAGCTGCGGATGCGGGAAACGCTCGTCGATGTACTCGTTGATGATGTGCGATTCGTACAGGATGAGTTCGCGCTCGACGAGGATGGGCACCTCGTTGTACGGATTCATCAGCGCGATGTCCTCGGGCTTGGCGTAGAGATCGACGTCACGGATCTCGAAATCCATGCCCTTCTCGAACAGCACGAAACGGCAGCGATGCGAGTAGGGGCAGGTCGTGCCGGAGTAAAGCACCATCATGGCGGAGATCGCTCCTCGAAGAGAAACCAGAACGCTGGAAAACAAAATCGCGCAGAGGGCCTCCATCGGCACTCTGCGCGGTGACACCCACCGACCCCGCCGCGACAGCGGCGACAGGACACGGTGCAGGCGTCGGACGCCGGGGACGTCAGCTTACTTGACGTCCTTCCAGAAGGCTGCGTTCAGACGCCAGGCGATGACGGTGAACACGGCCAGGAACAGCAGCACCCAGACCCCGAGCTTGACGCGCAGACCCTGGTTGGGTTCGCCCATCCACTGCAGGTAGGCGACCAGGTCGCCGACGGCCGAATCGAATTCCTGGGCAGACAGCTTGCCCGGCTTCGTCTGCTCGAAGCTCTTGAAGACGTGCGTGACCTTGTTCGGATCGTGGGGATCCTTGACTTCCTCGAAGACCGCGCGGCGCTCGCCCTGCAGTTCCCACAGCACATGCGGCATGCCGACGCTCGGGAAGGCCAGGTTGTTCCAGCCGGTCGCCTTGGTCTCGTCGCGGTAGTAGGTGCGCAGGTAGGTGTAGAGGTAGTCGGCACCGGTGCCGGCGTGGCTGGCACGCGAGCGGGCGATCACCGTCAGGTCCGGCGGCGTGGCGCCCAGCCAGTCCTTGGCCTGGCGGGCATTCATCGACACCGTCATCAGGTCACCGACCTTCTCGGTGGTGAACAGCAGGTTGTCCTTGATCTGCTGATCGGTCAGCCCGATGTCCTTGAGCCGGTTGAAGCGCATGAACGCCGCCGCGTGGCAGTTCAGGCAGTAGTTGACGAACAGCTGCGCGCCGCGCTGCAGCGCCGCGGTGTCCTGAAGCTTCTCGGTCGGGAACTTGTCGAGCGCGAGCGACGTGCCGGAGGCCTGGGCCGGCGAGATCGCCGTCAGGCAGGCCGATGCGGCCACGAGCAGGGAAGCGATGAACTTTTTCATGGTTGTCTGGGCTCCGTGTCGTGATCGGGCATCAGTGCGGCTTGAAGGTCACGCGGTCGGGGACCGGCTTGAACTCGCCGATCTGGCTCCACCACGGCATCAGCAGGAAGAAGCCGAAGTAGAACAGCGTGCCGACCTGGGCGACCAGCGTGCCGATGTCGGACGGCGGCTGGATGCCCAGATAGCCCAGGACCAGGAAGAACACGACGAAGACCGCGTACAGGGCCTTGTTCCAGGACGGACGGTAGCGGATCGACTTGACCGGGCTGCGGTCCAGCCAGGGCAGGAAGAACAGGATGATGACCGCGCCACCCATGACGACCACGCCCCAGAACTTCGCGTCGAAGGTCTTGAGCAGGCCGCAGACCACCACGGCGCCCACCAGCACGGCCAGCTTGGCCTTGGACGGCAGGTTGCCCTTCAGGAAGGTGACGACCGCAGCCAGACCGATGATGCCCACCAGCACGTTCAGCATGACGTCGGTGGTGGCACGCAGCATCGAGTAGAACGGCGTGAAGTACCAGACCGGTGCGATGTGCGGCGGGGTCTTGAACGGGTCGGCCGGGATGAAGTTGTTGTATTCCAGGAAGTAGCCACCGAACTCGGGCGCGAAGAAGATCACGCCGGTGAAGGCCATCAGGAACACCGTCACGCCCAGCAGGTCATGCACCGAGTAGTACGGGTGGAAGGGAATGCCGTCGAGCGGGTGGCCCGTCTTCGGATCCTTCTTCGCCTTGATCTCGACGCCGTCCGGGTTGTTCGAGCCCACTTCATGCAGCGCGATGATGTGCGCGGCCACCAGACCGATCAGGATCAGCGGCACGGCGATGACGTGGAAGCTGAAGAAGCGGTTCAGCGTCGCGTCCGACACCACGAAGTCGCCGCGGATCAGCAGGGCCAGGTCCGGGCCGACGAAGGGCACGGCGGCGAACAGGTTCACGATCACCTGCGCGCCCCAGAAGGACATCTGGCCCCAGGGCAGCAGGTAGCCCATGAAGGCCTCGGCCATCAGCGCCAGGAAGATCGCGCAGCCGAACACCCACACCAGCTCGCGCGGCGAGCGGTAGGAGCCGTAGATCAGGCCGCGGTACATGTGCAGATACACCACCACGAAGAACGCCGAGGCGCCGGTGGAGTGCATGTAGCGGATCAGCCAGCCCCAGGGCACATCGCGCATGATGTACTCGACCGAGGCGAACGCCAGGGCGGCGTCCGGCTTGTAGTGCATGACCAGGAAGATGCCGGTCACGATCTGGATCACCAGCACCAGCAGCGCCAGCGAGCCGAAGAAATACCAGAAGTTGAAGTTCTTCGGAGCGTAGTACTCGGACAGGTGTTCCTTGTACAGCTTCGACGCCGGGAAGCGGTTGTCCACCCAGGTCAGCAGCTTTTCGCCTGCGGAGGCGTCCGGGGGAGCGACTTTGAATTCAGCCATGTTGGACCTCAGTTCCTTCAAGCCTTCTTGTCTTCACCGATCAGGATCGAGGTGTCCGACAGGTACATGTGCGGCGGCACCTCGAGGTTGTCCGGCGCCGGCTTGTTCTTGAACACCCGACCGGCCAGGTCGAAGGTCGAGCCGTGGCACGGGCACAGGAAGCCACCCTTCCAGTCATCCGGCAGCGAGGGCTGCGGGCCGGCCTGGAACTTGTCCGACGGCGAGCAGCCCAGATGGGTGCAGATGCCGATGACCACCAGGTATTCCGGCTTGATCGAGCGGTAGTTGTTGTGGGCGTACTCGGGGATCGGGTAGGCCGTGCGGTCCGAGTTCGGATCGGCCATCTGGCCGTCCATCGTCTTGAGCGCGGCGACCTGCTCGGGCGTGCGGCGCACCACCCACACCGGCTTGCCACGCCACTCGACCGTGAGCTTCTCGCCCGGCTTGAGTGCGCTGATGTCGACCGACACGGAAGCGCCGGCCGCCTTGGCGCGCTCCGACGGCGTGAAAGTGCTGACGAACGGCACGGCGGTCGCCAGGCCGCCAACGGCGCCTGCGCAGCCCGACGCGATCAGCCACGTCCGCTTGGCCTGGTCGACTTGCTGGTCACTCATGTTATTCCTCGGGGAAAAGATCCGGTCTCTGAGAGGGGGGCAACCTCCAATTCTATCCCAGCAAGAAGGGGCTTCTCCACATTCGGCGACAGGCGTCCCCGTCTGTGGCACGGCCGTGCTGGGGCAAAAACAACACGATCCCGCACCGGGGCGCCATCAGGGCGACTCCGTGCCGCAAAGGGTTGACGCCCGGCCGGCATCGGGAATACTTCACGTTACAAGAGTCTTGCAGCCTCTTGCGTGCAACCCCGCCAGACAACACAGGAGAACGGCCATGAGCATGGTGAGCGAGTTCAAGGAATTCGCCCTCAAGGGCAACGTGATGGACCTCGCCGTGGGCGTGATCATCGGCGGCGCCTTCGGCAAGATCGTCGACTCGGCGGTCGGCGACGTGATCATGCCGATCGTCGGCAAGATCTTCGGCGGGCTGGACTTCAGCAACGCCTTCATCCCGCTGGCCGGGCAGACCGCCACGACGCTGGCCGAAGCCAAGAAGGCCGGCGCGGTGCTGGCCTACGGCAACTTCATCACCATCACGATCAACTTCATCATCCTGGCCTGGATCATCTTCCTGATGGTCAAGGGCATGAACAGCCTGAAGCAGCGTGCCGAGGCTCCGGCAGCGCCGGCGCCGGCCACCCCTGCGCCCCCGCCGCCCGTGCCCGAGGACGTGGCGCTGCTGCGCGAGATCCGCGACGCCCTGACCCGACGTTGAGCGCCCGACCTGACGCGGACCTCGTCCGCGTTGGCCTCCCACGACAGGAACTGAAAATTACCGCCTGATTTTTTGCATTCAAGCGCCCGACCCCCTTATGTTGGCGTAACTTGCTTGGCAATTTGTCACAACACAAGGGGGGATCGGCGGCATGGACGCGGCATTCTTTCCCGTTCATCAGGACCTGATGCTTTCGGCACTCGCACCGTCCCGACACGCCGGGGCGACCCGGGGTGACGGCGAGGCATCGACCACCGCCGACATGGAGACCTCGCCCCTGCAGCGGCTTCGCACGCCGGTCTGGCTGTACGACATCGACCACGGCCGCATCCTGTGGGCCAATCCGGCCGCGCTGGGGCTGTGGTGCAGCGACACGCTCGAGGAGCTTTGCCAGCGCGACATGGCCCGCGAGATGTCGCCCACGATCTCGCAGCGGCTGCGCCAGCTGCAGCAGGACTTCCGGCTGCACGACCGCAGCAGCACCGAGCTGTGGACACTCTACCCGCGCGGCACGCCGCGCACCGTCGACATCGTGTGCACCGGCTGGCGCCTGCCCGACGGCCGCATGGGCATGCTGTGCGAGGCGGTGGGCGAGTCCATGACCGACGCGGTGACGCTGCGCAGCGCCGAGGCGATGGTGCACACGCCCGCGATGGTGACGCTCTACAGCGTGCGCGGCCGGGCGCTCTACCGCAACCCGGCCGCCCGCGCGACCGTGGACCACCCGGAAGCCGGCGCGCGCAGCCGCGTGCTCGACCGGCGCGAGCTGCGCCAGCTGATCGAGCAGCTGCGCCGCAACGGCCAGGCCCGCTCGACCGTGCAGGTCAGCACCAGCCTGGGGCCGCGCTGGCACGACATCTCGGTGCGGCTGTGCCGCGATCCGGTCGAGGGCCGGCAGGTCTTCCTGGTCAGCGAGATCGACATCACCGAGCTCAAGCAGGCCGAGGCGCGCGCGCACTGGCTGGCGATGCGCGACACCCTCACCGGCCTGCCCAACCGCAGCTTCGTCTCGCGCGACTTCCAGCAGCGCCTCGACGGCCTGCACGCCAGCGGCGGCGAGGCGGCGCTGATCTTCATCGACCTGGACCGCTTCAAGGCGGTCAACGACTCGCTCGGCCACGACATCGGCGACCGGCTGCTGGTGGAGATCGCACAGCGCCTGTACGCGACGCTGGAGACCGACGACCTGGTGGCGCGGCTGGGCGGCGACGAGTTCCTGGTGCTGGTGAGCGATCGCGACGGCGACATCGAGCGCCGCACCCGCCAGCTCGTGCGGCGGCTGCAGGCCGAGCTCGGCCGCACCGTGGTGATCGGGCGGCTGCAGATGCAGGTCACGCCCTCGATGGGCATCTGCCGCTTCCCGCGCGATGGCCACGACATCGAGGCGCTGATGCGCAACGCCGATCTGGCGCTGTACCGCGCCAAGGCGCAGGGCAACGGGGTCGGCTGGTTCACGCCGGAGCTGGTGCGCCAGGCGCGCGACCGCGTGCAGCTCGAGCAGGACCTGCGCATCGCGGTCGAGCGGCACCAGTTCGAGGTCCACTACCAGCCCCGGCTGCATGTGGGCAGCGGCCGGCTGCTGGGCGCGGAGGCCCTGGTGCGCTGGCGCCATCCTCGCCGCGGCCTGGTGCAGCCGGACGTGTTCATCGGCCTGAGCGAGGAGAACGGCCTGATCCGTGCCATCGGCGCGATGGTGCTCGAGAAGGCGGCGCGCCAGCAGGTGCTGTGGCAGGCGCAGGGGCGCACGCTGCGCATCTCGGTCAACCTGTCGCCGCGCCAGTTCAGCGACCCGGCGCTGGTCGACACCATCGCGCGCATCGTGCGCGACACCGGCTGCGACCCGCAGCAGATCGAGCTGGAGATCACCGAGTCGGTGATGCTGGGGCAGGACGACTCGACCACCCTGGCCATCCGGCAGCTCGCCGCGATGGGCTTCCGGCTGGCGATCGACGACTTCGGCACCGGCTACTCGAACCTGGCCTACCTGCAGCGCTGCCCGATCAGCACGCTGAAGATCGACCGCTCCTTCATCGCCGGGGAGCGCGGCGTGAGCCCCCTGGCGCTGCTGGTGCTGACCATGTGCCGCATGCTGGGCATCGAGACGGTGGCCGAAGGCGTCGAGACCGAGGCCCAGCTCGACTGGCTGCGCGCGCAGGACTGCGACGAGTACCAGGGCCACCTGTGCAGCCCGGCGCTGCCGGCCGACCAGTTCGAGCGGCGCATGCTCGAACTGGCCGGGCCGGCGGGCTGAAGCAGCCTCAGCCGCCCAGCACCGCGGCGATCGCCTCGGCGGTCGGCTCGACGTTGGCCGAGTTCAGGCCCGCCACGCACATCCGGCCCGAGCGCACCAGATAGACGCCGTGCTGCTCGCGCAGCAGGTCGACCTGCTGCGCACTCAGGCCGGTGTAGCTGAACATGCCGCGCTGGGTCAGGAAGTAGCTGAAGTCGCGGCCGGGCACGCGCGCGGCCAGCACGTCGTGCAGGCGCTGGCGCATCTGGCGGATGCGCTCGCGCATCGCGTCGAGCTCGGCGACCCAGGCGGCGTTGAGCGCCGGCTCGGCCAGCACCCGCGCGACGATGCGCGCGCCGTGCGTCGGCGGGCTGGAGTAGTTCTTGCGAACCGCCACCTGCAGCTGGCCGGTCACCAGCGCGGCCTCGGCCACGGTCGGGCAGACCACGCTCAGGCCGCCGACGCGCTCGCCGTAGAGCGAGAAGCTCTTCGAGAAGCTGTTGGCGACGAAGAAGGCCAGGCCCGCGTCGGCCAGCATGCGCAGCGCGAAGGCATCCTCGCGCACGCCGTCGCCGAAGCCCTGGTAGGCGATGTCGACGAAGGGGATCAGGCCGCGCTCGACCATCACCGGGATCAGCTCGGCCCACTGCGCCGCGCTCAGGTCCACGCCGGTCGGGTTGTGGCAGCAGGCGTGCAGCAGCACCACCGAGCGCGAGGGCAGCGCGCGGATGGCCTCGAGCATCGCGTCGAAGCGCAGGCCGCCGGTGGCCGCGTCGTAGTACGGGTAGGTGTTCACCTGGAAGCCCGCGCCCTCGAAGATCGCGCGGTGGTTGTCCCAGGTCGGGTCGCTGATCCAGACCTGCGAGGCCGGAAAGTACTTGCGCAGGAAGTCCGCGCCGACCTTCAGCGCGCCCGAGCCGCCCAGCGACTGGATCGTCACCGCGCGCCCGCTGGTCACCACCTCGTGGTCGGCGCCGAAGAGCAGGTGCTGGATCTGGGTGCGGTACTCGGCCAGGCCGGTCATCGGCAGGTAGCTGCGCGGCCCGATCGACTGCAGCAGCGCCGTCTCGGCCTCGCGCACCGCCTGCATCACCGGCAACCGGCCGTCGTCGTCGAAGTAGATGCCGATCGACAGGTTGATGCGCCCGGGACGCGGGTCCTTCTGGAAGTTCTCGTTGAGCGTGAGGATCGGATCGCCCGCGTAGGCGTCGACGTGTTCGAACATGGACAGAGGCTCCGGCCGGAACGGCACAAAAGAGGTGGCAGGGGAAAACGTGAAACGGGTCGCATTATGGCGCCGCATGGGGCACCGGACGGGCGCCGTCAACCCCGCGGATGTCTCACCCTCTTGCGGGGCCCGGCCACCTTGACGCCACCGGCGCGGGCCCTGAAGATCGTGGTGCCAAACAGTACCTCGCGGAGCCTCCGAATGAGTGCCAGCCAGCGCATCGCCTTCATCGGCCTGGGTGACTTCGAGCGCCACACGCTCGAGAGCTTCTTCCGGCTTGACCATGGCCCGCATCACTACGACTGCGTCGACTCCCCTGATGACGCCGACTGGCTGGTGGCCGACGCCGACCGGCCGGCGGCCGTGCTGCGGGTGCTGCGGCTCGACCGGCTGGCCGACACGCTGTTCGTCGGCGCCGGTGCGGTGCCCTCGCGCCGGGGCGCCCAGCTGCCGCGACCGATCGATGCCCATCGCCTGCGCCGGCGCCTCGACGAGCTCAGCGACTTCCACGAGACCCGTCCCGCCCGTCCGGGCGCGGACCTGCGACTGCCCGCCGGATCGCACCAGGCGCGCGCCGCCGCGCTGGCCGATCACCAGGTGCAGGACTTCCAC
>JAUPTP010000055.1 GCA_030918015.1 Pseudomonadota bacterium | reverse complement strand
ACGAGCTGCTGGCCTGCGGCCGCGGCGAGCTGTTCGGTCCGGGCAACGCGCGACTGCCGCTGCCCAACATGCTGATGATGGACCGCATCGTCCGCATCGACGACACCGGCGGCGACCACGGCAAGGGCCTGATCGAGGCCGAGCTCGACATCAATCCGGACCTCTGGTTCTTCGGCTGCCACTTCGAGGGCGATCCGGTCATGCCCGGCTGTCTGGGCCTGGACGCGATGTGGCAGCTCGTCGGCTTCTGGCTGGGCTGGCGCGGCAATCCGGGGCGCGGGCGCGCGCTGGGCTCCGGCGAGGTCAAGTTCTTCGGCCAGGTGCTGCCGACCGCGCAGAAGGTCACCTACCGCCTGCACCTCAAGCGCGTCATCGAGCGCAAGCTGGTCATGGGCATCGCCGACGGCCACATGTACGTCGACGGCCGCGAGATCTACACCGCCACCGACCTGAAGGTCGGCCTGTTCACCTCGACCCAGGACTTCTGATCATGCGTCGTGTCGTCGTCACTGGCCTGGGCATCGTCTCCAGCATCGGCAACAACGCCGAGGAAGTCACCGCCAGCCTGCGCGAGGCGCGCAGCGGCCTGAAGTTCAACCCGGTCTATGCGGAGAAGGGCATGCGCTCGCAGGTCAGCGGCCGCCCGGCCATCGACCTCGAGGCGGCGATCGACCGCCGCAACCTGCGCTTCCAGGGCGACGCCGCGTCCTACGCCTTCCTGTCGATGCAGCAGGCCATCGCGCAGTCGGGCCTGACGCCGGAGCAGGTCTCCAATCCGCGCACCGGTCTCGTGGCCGGCTCGGGCGGGGCGTCGAGCCTGAACCAGGTCTGGGCCGCCGACACGCTGCGCGCCAAGGGCATCAAGCGCGTCGGCCCCTTCATGGTCACCCGCACGATGGGCAGCACGGTCTCGGCGTGTCTCGCCACCCCGTTCGGCATCAAGGGCGTCAACTACTCGATCACCTCGGCCTGCGCCACCAGCGCGCACTGCATCGGCCACGCCGCGCAGCTCGTCGCCTGGGGCCAGCAGGACGTGGTCTTCGCCGGCGGCGGCGAGGAGGAGAGCTGGGAGCTGTCGCTGCTGTTCGACGCGATGGGCGCGATGTCCTCGAAGTACAACGAGCCGGGCACCACCGCCTCGCGCGCCTTCGACGCCAGCCGCGACGGCTTCGTCATCGCCGGCGGCGGCGGCATGCTGGTGCTGGAGTCGCTGGAGCATGCGCAGGCGCGCGGCGCCACCATCCTGGCCGAGCTGGTGGGCTTCGGCGCCACCTCCGACGGCCACGACATGGTGGCCCCGTCGGGCGAGGGCGCGATGCGCTGCATGCAGCAGGCCATGTCGACCGTGAAGACGCCCGTCGACTACATCAACGCCCACGGCACCTCCACCCCGGTGGGCGATCTGGCCGAGCTGGGCGCGGTGCGCCAGGTCTTCGGCGAGGAAGTGCCCTTCATCAGCTCGACCAAGTCGATCACCGGCCACTCGCTGGGCGCCGCCGGCGTGCAGGAGGCGATCTACTCGCTGCTGATGCTGCAGAACGACTTCCTGGCCGCCTCGGCCCACATCGAGACGCTGGACCCGGCCGCCGAAGGCCTGCCGATCCTGCGCGAGCGCCGCGACGGCCGCGTCGACACCGTGATGTCGAACAGCTTCGGCTTCGGCGGCACCAACGCGACGCTGGTGTTCTCGCGCTTCGCCGGCTGAGAGCCGGCCCTCGCGCTCAGTCGATGAGCGTGATGCTCGCCGCCATCGCCATGGCGGCCGAGAGCGCTGCCGAGCGGGCCGGATGGGCGCGCACCAGCTGCGCGGCCTGCCCGGCCTGCTGGGCCAGGTACCGTCCCAGGTGCGTGCGCGTGGCCGTCAGGCGCACGGTGGGCCGCTCGATGTCGTACCAGGCGCTGATCGCCGGCCGATCCTGCAGCGGCTCGTGCATGCCCAGCACGTCCGACTCGATGCAGTCGGTGCCGAAGAGCTGGCGCACCGCCTCCATGCACAGCCAGGTGCCCGGCGAGAAGCGCGCCTCCGCAGGATCGTAGGAGCTGTAGCGCTCGTAGCAGATGGGCCCCTGGTGCAGCCGCACCAGCCCGGCGATGTCGCGTCCGCCGCCACGCAGCAGCCAGACGCTGGCCTGGCCGGTCGCGGCCAGCCGGGGCAGCAGCTCGCGGTGCATCTCCGCCTCGCGTGGATCCTGCCAGATGCCGATGCGCTGCTCGGCCTTCCAGCCGAGGCGCTCGATGGCGATGTAGCGCTCGAAGGCCGCGCCGATGCCCGCCTCGTCGTCCACGATCTCGACGGCCAGATCGGGGAAGGCTTCCTTCATCAGCCGCTCGCGCCGGCGAAAGCCCTGACGCGTGTTCTTGGTCCGGCTGGCGAAGTAGTCGTCCCAGTCGCCCTGGATCGTCAGCGCGCCGCACCAGGTGTCCGGACGCACGGTGGGCCGGACCCCCACGCCCGCCCAGGCCTGCATCGAGGCGGCGTCGCGCACCGGCCAGGCCGTCTGCTCGACCTCGCGCAGGTCCAGGTGGTGCCAGTGCTCCTGCTGGGCCACCACCGCCTCCAGCGCCGCCTGCCAGACCCGGTCCGCGTCGATCAGGTGCAGCACGCCGGCCCGGTCGCCGCTCCACTGGCCGAGGTGATGCAGCGTGTGCACGGCCAGGCCCATGCGGCGCGCGGTGGTGCGCACCAGCGGCAGCGCGCCCACCATCCGCTCGGCCTCGTCGCGCACGATCACCAGCCAGAGCTCGTCGCCGGCGTCGGCGTGGTGGCGCCAGGTGCACTCCAGGAACAGCGGCGTGACGAACAGGCTCGGGCGCTGGGCCTGTCGCACGGCCTCGTTCCACTCGTCGCGCAGCTGCTCGAAGGCCTGCGGGCTGTGGTGGATCGTGGTGAAGAGCGTGATGGGGGCGGAAGGGCTCGACATGGCGGTCAGGGCAGAGGTGGGAAAGTCCGTGGCGTGTCCGGCCAGACCACGGGCGCGCGTCCGGACGGGGTCCAGCGCTGCCAGTGGTTGTCCGGCTGCACAGGCAGGGGATCGGGCGTCGGCGTGCTGGCTTGAGGCCTGGTGGAGGTTTCACTGGCCAGGCTCAGGTGATCGCCGGCGGCCTGCAGCCGCTGTCCATCCGAATCGACCTCGAGCGCGCAGCCCTGGGCCAGGGTCTCGCTGCCGCGCCAGTGCCCCTCGGGGCTCCAGTGGCCGATGCGTCCGGTGCGGGGGCTGCTGACGCTGAAGCCGTCGGCCGTGGCGACGATGTCGCCCCCGTAGCCGCCGAAATCCGCGCCCGCGGCCACGCTGCGCAGCACGGCCGGATCTGCCTGGGCGGCGTCCGACAGGCGCAGCAGGGCCAGCACCGGCGCGTCGCGTCGATCGGCCGGGCGCGGATGCTCGGCCTGCATCGCCACGCCCAGGGTCTGGCTGGGGGCATGCCAGGCCAGGTGGCGCAGGCTCAGCCACGGGTCGGCCAGGGTCCAGCGCTGGCGCGGCCCCTCGGCCGACAGGTGGCCGGTGCCCGGCTCCGGCACGATCAGCGCGACCGAGGCGTCCATCGGGGCCTGCGCCAGCCGGGCCCGGCCGGTCTCGGGTCGGCTGGCGATGCCGCCATTGGCCACCCAGAGGCCGGGTCCGCCTGCATCGATGCGCAGCTGGTGCGGGTCGCGCCCGAGCGTGGGCACCTCCTGGACCGGCTCCAGGCGGTCCAGGCGCAGCTGCATCAGCAGCCCGCGGCCCAGGCCGTCGTCGGCCTCGGTGTCGGTGGCGGTCAGCAGCAGGTGGCGCCCATCGGGATGCAGCACCGCGTGACCGTTGAACTGGCGCCCGGCCGGGGCCCAGCACCACTGGGGCGCGCGACCCGGTCGGCCGTCGGGCGACGGCCACCAGCGCAGCAGCCAGTCGCCCGGCCGACGCGCCACGGCGATCACGCTGCCGTCGGCCAGCACCTGCAGGCCGTGGGCGCGGGTGGGCACCTCGATCAGGCTGGCCACCCGCCAGCCCGCGGTCGCCCGCTGCAGCAGGCCGACGCGGTGGGATCCGTCCTCGTTCCAGGCCGTCACCCAGTGGCGGGCGGGGACGGCCGCCGAGGCGCCCGCCCCCCAGGGCAGCAGCAGGCCGCCCAGCGCCGAGCCGAGCAGCCGGCGGCGTGCGCCAGAGAACGCGTGCTCAGTCACCATCTGCATCCGAGAACCCGATGTTGACCTGCAGCGCCGCGGCCACCTCGTTCTCGACCAGTCCCTTGAGCCGGGCCAGCGCCCGGGTGGCGGCCTGCAGGCGGGCGGCCGGGGCGGTGGGCTGCAGGCCGTGCAGCGCCGCATCGGCCTGGCGCGTGACGGCATCGAGCCGGTCCGACAGCGGCATCAGGCCCAGGCTGCGCAGATAGAGCGCCATCGGCACCAGCCCCTCGCCCGGCGCCGGCGCCGGGGTCGGCGACAGCGTGAGCGTGCGGATCGCCTCCCAGCGCGCCTGCCAGGCCGAAGCCGTGGTGCCGCTGGTCTGGCGCGGCCAGCCGGTCTTGTCGTCCCGGCCGGCGCGCCAGGGGCGCTCGATCTCGGCCCAGCGCAGCAGCTCGATCGCGCCGAGCCACTGGTTGACGAACTCGGCGAAGCGGGTGCGCAGATCCTCCTCGTCGGTCTCCGATTCGGCGTCGCGGGCCTCCTGCGCCAGCCAGTCGGCCTCGATCGCGGCGGCCTCGCGGGCCAGCTCCTGCGCCAGACCGGCGGCCCAGGCGCAGGCGGCGGCATCGGTCGGCGCCTCGCGCGACCACAGCAGCCACTCCAGCGCCGGCAGGCCGCGCGCCGGGCTGCCGGTGCGCTCCAGGCGCGCCGCATCGGGCGCGCGCAGCGGCGCGGGCTGCTCGCGCAGCTGGGCGATGGCCTGCTCGATCAGTCGCGGGCGGGTGGGCTGGAAGTCGATCGAGCGGCTGCTGCGGCGCTGCAGCAGCGCGCCGGTGGACACCGCGCTGGCGCGGGTCCAGGCCTGCATCGTGCGGATCCAGGCCTGGCGGGCCGGCGCGCGCGCTGCCCCCGTGCAGCCCTGCTCGAGCTGCTGCGCCAGGCCTTGCGCGGCGACGCGCCACTGGCGTGCCGCCGGCAGCCAGGCGTGGCGCCGCTGCATCGCCAGCATCACTTGCGCGCCATAGAAGGGCACGGCCACGACCGGCGCGGCCTGCAGTCGGGGGGCCAGCAGGCCCGCGCCCAGGGCCAGCATCAGCTGGCGGCGGTCAGGGGAGAGAACCGACATCACAGCGACTCCACGAAACGCACCAGGGCCGCGCGCTCGGCGCGGCTCATGTTCAGCACCCGCTGCCGGGCGCCCTCGGCCTCGCCGCCATGCCACAGCACCGCCTCGAGCACCCCGTCGGCGCGCCCGTCGTGCATCAGCCGCTGGTGGCCGTTGACATCGCGGATCAGGCCGATGCCCCACAGCGGCGGCGTCTTCCACTGCCGGCCGCTGGCGGCGAAGTCGGGCCGGCCGTCGGCCAGCCGCTCGCCCATGTCGTGCAGCAGCAGGTCGGTGTAGGGATGGATGCGCTGCCCGGCGGTCTTCGGGCTGGTCAGCGCGGGGAAGGGGCCGGTGGCGGTGACATAGCTCGGCCGGTGGCAGGTGGCGCACTGGGCCTGCGCGAACAGCGCCTGGCCGCGCAGCACCTGCGCGTCGCGCGCGCCGCGGCGCTCGGCCGGGGCCAGCGTGGCCTGATAGAAGATGACATCCGCCAGCGTCTCGTCGTCGATCTCCGGGGCGCCTGCGTGCGCCTGGCCGGCGGCAATGACCTCGCGCGAGCGCCCGGCGCCGTGCGGCGCGGCCAGGCAGTCGGTCTGGGTCGGCGTGCAGGTCTCGGTCGGGAAGCGGCTCGACGTGATGCCGATGTCGCCCACGAAGGCCGCCGCCGTCTGGTGCGCCAGCGTGGCCGCGTTGGCCTTCCAGCCGAAGCGGCCGATGCGCATCTCGCCCGCGAAGGCATCCCAGACCCGGTTGACCTGGCCCTTGACCGGGCCCGGCGCGGCGGCCTGCTCGGCGGCGTTGCGCAGGATCTCGGCCTCGGGGATGGCCTCGAGCAGGCCGATGCCGGCCAGGTGGGGCGCGATGCGCGGGCTCAGCATGGCGCCCGGCGCCAGCGGGCCGTAGGCCAGATCGGTCAGGCTGTAGAGCGGCTGCTGCAGCGTGTAGCTGCTCCCGTCGGCGAAGCGGCCCTGGATCGGGCGGGTGCGGATGACGACGCGGCCCTCGGGCTTCACGCCCTGGATCGCCGCGTTGTCGAGCTGGTCGCCGTAGACCGGATCGGGCACGACGCCGCCGTGCTCGCCCACGCCCGGCACCGACAGCCGGATCAGCAGGGCCACCGGCGGCTCGTGCCCCTCGCCCAGGCGGCGGCGCAGGTCGGGGGGGGCGCCGCGACCGTCCTGCACATGGCAGCCGCCGCAGGAGCGCGCGATGAAATGCGGCCCCAGTCCGTCGCGCGCGGTGGTCGAGGCGGGCGCCTCCACCCAGTTGCGGCGGAAGAAGGAGTTGCCGATCGCGAAGCGGGTGCGCTCCTCGTCGTCCAGCGTGGCCAGCGGGAAGGAGAAGGCGTTGCGCCCGCTGGCCGGCACCGTCGTGGCGCCGCCGGTCTTCTCGCCCAGCGCATCCTCGACCTCGGCGGCCTGCAGCCAGCCCAGCCCGGACAGGCCGGCCGCGACCAGCCCGACCGAGACGATCCGGCGGGCGGGGGCGGGACGCCGGATCACGGCTGGACCAGCGTGAGCTTGGCGATGCCGATGGCCGCGGCGGCGTCCACCAGCAGCTTCGACTGCGCCACCAGGCTGTCGATCGTCTTCTTCACCCGCAGCCGCCCCGGCGCGTCCTTGGCGCCGATGATCTCGCGGTCGAAGGGCGCCTGCAGCGCCTCGGCGGCCGCGACCGAGGCCGCGATCTGCGCCGAGGTGCGCTCGGCCAGCTCGGGCTTGCGGGCGGCCACCAGGTCGCGCAGGCCCGGTCCTTCGAGGCGGGTGCCGTCGCGGCGCGTGTAGCGGCCCAGCCAGACGTTCTCGATGCCCAGCGCGTTGGTGACGATGTCGCGGTGCGTGTTGTCGGAAAAGCAGGAGTGCTCGTCTTCCTGGTCCTGCGAGTTCAGCGCGACCTCCATGCGCTCGCCGGCGAGCTCGCCGCGCGACAGCGAGCCCAGGCCGACGATCATGCGGCGCACCGATTCGCGGCCGCCCTTCTCGAAGCGGGCGCGGAAGTTGCGCTGCTGCGGCGCCCAGGCCTTCACCAGGAAGCTCAGGTCGTCGACCAGCAGCTCGGTCACCACGCTCAGGTACTGGCGGCGGCGATCGGCGTTCGGGGCCTTGCCGTCGACATAGTCCTCGAAGGAGCGGTCGCCCGGCCCGGTCTCGCTGCGGTCCTGGCCCCAGAGCAGGAACTCGATGGCGTGCCAGCCGGTGCTGATGTTCTCCTCGCCCCCGCGCTCGTTGGCCCGGCTCAGGCTGGCCTTGGTGATGCGGAACTTGGGGTTGTTGATCAGGCCGGCGCGGGGCTTGCCCGCGACCGCATCCACATAGGCCTCGTCCAGCGGCCAGGCGTTCAGCCGGCCCTCCGGGCCCTTGTCGTCGTCGATCGGGCCGCCGTGGAAGCGGAAGGCCTCGGTCTGGCCGTAGAACTCGCGCGCGGCCCGCCAGGCCTGGCGGCACGCCTCCAGCCCCTCGGCCGAGGGCGTCGCGACGAAGGCGCCGACGGCAGCTTGCAGCGCCTGCGCGGCTTGCAGCGTGTCGAGGTACGTGGCCTCCACCAGCACCGCGTGGTGGCGAACGACCGCCTCGATTTCCGCACCGCTCGTCTGGGCCGAGACCGACAGAGCGGCAGGCGACAGCAGCGCCAGGGCAGACAGTTGCAGGAAGGAACGCTTGAGCATCATGGATCCGGACTCCTCGAAATGAGGTTGACTATAAAAGATAATGACTCGCATTATCTTTGATGCCGGATCATGTCACTCGTGCAGGCCGCATCAAGAGGCTGGGGACAGGAAAACATGACCGCCATGCTAGGGGCCGCTTGTTGCCGCTTGCGTGCGGCCTGCTGGCGTCCACCTGAACATGGGCGGTCATTTTTCACGGTTCGGCCGTGAAGGGGTTCCGGCCCGTCCCTTGGCCGGGCGCCCTGGGCTCAGCCGGCCACGCTGCTGCGGATCAGGTGGTCGAAGGCGCCCAGCGAGGCCTTCGCGCCTTCGCCCATCGCGATGATGATCTGCTTGTAGGGCACCGTGGTCACGTCGCCGGCGGCGAACACGCCCGGCACCGAGGTCTGGCCGTGGCTGTCGACGATGACCTCGCCGCGCGGGCTCAGCTCGACCGTGCCCTTGAGCCAGTCGCTGTTGGGCAGCAGGCCGATCTGCACGAAGATGCCCTCCAGATCGACGCGGCGCAGTTCGCCGCTGACGCGGTCCTTGTACGACAGGCCGTTGACCTTCTGGCCGTCGCCGTGCACCTCGGTGGTCTGCGCCGACATCAGGATGGTGACGTTGGGCAGGCTGCGCAGCTTGGTCTGCAGCACCGCGTCGGCGCGCAGCTTCGAGTCGAACTCGATCAGCGTCACATGCGCCACGATGCCGGCCAGGTCGATCGCCGCCTCGACGCCCGAGTTGCCGCCGCCGATCACCGCCACGCGCTTGCCCTTGAACAGCGGGCCGTCGCAGTGCGGGCAGTAGGCCACGCCCTTGTTGCGGTACTCGGCTTCGCCGGGCACGTTCATCGAGCGCCAGCGCGCGCCCGTCGAGATGATCACGCTCTTGCTGCGCAGGCTGGCGCCATTCTCCAGCTTGACCTCGATCAGGCCGCCCGGCGTGGCCGCCGGCACCAGCGCCACAGCGCGCTGCAGGTTCATGATGTCGACGTCGTAGTCCTTGACGTGCTGCTCGAGCGCTGCGGCCAGCTTCGGCCCTTCGGTCTCCTTGACCGAGATGAAGTTCTCGATGCCCAGGGTGTCG
>JAUPTP010000054.1 GCA_030918015.1 Pseudomonadota bacterium | reverse complement strand
TCCAGCCCGGCCTCGAACTGGCGCTCGCGCACCGGCTTCGAGAACAGCGCGATCACGCCGCCGGAGGCGTTGCCGTACAGCGCCGAGAACGGCCCGCGCAGCACCTCGACGCGCTCGGCGCCGGCGAGGTCGAAATGCGCCACCTGGCCCTGGCCGTCGGGCATGGTCGCGGGGATGCCGTCGGCATACAGCCGCAGGCCGCGCACGCCGAAGCCGGCGCGCGCGCCGAAGCCGCGGCTGCTGATCTGCAGGTCCTGCGCATGGTTGTTGCGGTTGGCCACCACCAGGCCGGGCACGCGCGCCATCGACTCCGACAGGTTCACCATCGGGCCGCTGTCGCGCAGCGCCGCCTCGCCCACCGTGGTGATCGCGTAGGGCACGTCCTGCGCGCGGCGCTCGCGGGTCGAACCGGTGACGACGACGCCCTCCAGCTCGGTCGAGGCGCCGGGCGCGGCGGCCTGGGCCGACGCCAGCACCGGCAGCGCGGCGATCAGGGCCAGCACGAGCGGCGTGCGGGCATGGGGACGGGAAACACGGAAGCAGGTCATGGGAACATCAGCAGCAACAATCGTCTGTTGGCGATGGTCCCGGTCCGGGTGCGCCCCGGCCAGTCGGCATTTACCCGGTGGAGCGCGAGGCTGCTCCAGAAGGTGACACCGGCGCTGCACATGGCACACCCGTGATCCAGCCCTCGAGCGGGTCGATCCGCGCCGGCAGGCCCAGGTTCGGGCGTCGGCAGGCCTCGGCCGCCTGCAGCAGGCACAGCACGGCATCGAGCCGGTCGCCGCGCGCGTCCTCGAGCAGGGCTTGATGCTGGCCGGGATCGATCTGCAGCCGCATGCCGAGGTCCGGGCTGGCCTGGCCGGAGGTCAGCGCCGCGAGCAGCCGCTCGCGCGCCTGGTGTCGCGGCGCGTCCTGGCGTCGCCGCTCGTCGCTCTTGTAGCTGGTGCGGCCCAGCACGGCGCGTGCGGTGCGGCCGGGATAGGCCTCCAGCGCGATGCGGCGGTGGTCGCCCGCGTGCAGACCCGGCAGGTGGCAGCCGGCGTCGAGCAGCGCCGGCGCGCCCGCGTGCAGCATGAACGCCACTGGCGGATTGACCCATTTCATCGACGGCGAGGCGCCGGCCGGCCGGTCGCAGGCGCGGTGCGCGAACTTGGCCCCGACCGGCCGGGCCGCGCAGAAGGCGGCGAAGGTGGCCCGGATCTCCGGTCGGGACAGGCGCCGGTAATGGCCGATCAGCGCGGCCCAGTCGCTGTCCGGCCAGCCCAGCGCCTCGACCAGCTCGCGCGGCAGCCCGAAGGGCAGGTCGAAGGCGCCCAGCCACGGGCCGGGCATGTGCAGCAGGCGGGAGAAGTCGTGCGCATCCGGCAGCGCGTGCAGGGCCTGGAGCCGCAGCGTGAGGCCGTCGAGCCGGCCCTCGGCCACGACGATCGGCTTGTGCCGGTCGGGCCGGCTGCTGAAGTCGATGCCCAGCAGCCGCGTGTCCGGATCGCCCCCGGCCTCAGCTGCCGGCACGCCCGACGATCGCGGCGGTGGCGATCAGCTCCTCGAGCATCGCCATCGAGGCCTGGCCCGAGACCGAGAAGGGATCGAGCAGCGGCCGGGCGCTGTACTTCAGCACGATCGAGGGGTTGATCCGCGCCAGGTTGACCGCCCCCATCGTCCAGGCGGCGAAGCGTCGCTCGGCGATCTCCTCGAAGTGCAGCAGGGTCACGTCGTGGTGGCGGTCGTCGCGCACGATCGCGCCGTAGAGCTGGTTGACCGCGTCGCGCCCGCCCTCGAGCACCTGCATGAAGACCTCGCCGCCGTGGCAGAGGATGCCGGTGATGCCCTGCGCGGGGTTGTGCGCGCGCGACTGCGCCAGGATGGCGTCGATCGTCTCGGGGCTGACCGCGGTGGCGCGGCTCGCGTACAGCAGGCGGACCATCATCGGGATTCCTTTTCGCCCCGGGCGGGCATGGACGGACAGTGGCGGGATCGGGGTGGGGCGGCGGCGGGCTCAGCCCTTGCGCTGGCCCAGCAGCGACAGGAACTCGCGGCGCAGGTTCGGATCCTTCAGGAAGGCGCCGCGCATCACGCTGTTGATCATCTTGGAGTCCAGATCGCGCACGCCGCGCCAGCCCATGCAGAAGTGGTCGGCCTCCATGACCAGCGCCAGGCCGTCGGGCTGCATCTTGTCGGCCAGCAGGTCGGCGACCTGGATGATCGCCTCCTCCTGGATCTGCGGGCGGCTCATCACCCACTCGGCCAGGCGCGCGTACTTCGACAGGCCGATCAGCGCCGAGTGCTCGTTGGGCAGGATGCCGATCCACAGCTTGCCGATGATCGGGCACAGGTGGTGCGAGCAGGCGCTGCGCACGGTGATGGGCCCGACGATCATCAGCTCGCCCAGCCGCTCGGCGTTGGGGAACTCGGTGACCGGCGGCTGCGGCTCGTAGCGGCCGCGGAACACCTCCTTCAGGTACATCTTGGCGACGCGGCGCGCGGTGTCCTGGGTGTTGTGGTCGCTCTCGGTGTCGATCACCAGGCTCTCGAGCACGCCCGACATGCGCCCGGCGACCTCGTCGAGCAGCGCGTCGAGCTCGCCCGGGCGGATGAAGTCGGCGATGTTGTCGTTGGCGTGGAAACGCCGGCCGGAGGCACGGATGCGCTCGCGGATCACCGTCGAGACCGGGCGGCCTTCGTCGTTCAAATCGTCGTTGTCTGGATGCACGTCGTTCTTTCAGATCTCGCCCGGCATGCTATCAGTGCGGGGATCTCCCCGTCGCTCTGGCGGTCGTGCAGTCACAAAACCACACAAGACCCGTGTCGTGTGGCGCAGGGCCCGCCGTTGCGAGAATGGGGGGGATGCGGCAAGGTGAGCGCCTGTGCCGTCGTCCCGGAGATCCGCCCATGTCCCGCCCGCCGCTGATCGGCATTTCCGCCCGCATCTACTTTCCAGCCGCGCCGGTGGCCGACATCGGGGGCGTCTTCACCCGCACGCTGCACTACCTCGAGCAGTCGGTGGCGCACTGGATCCTGGGCGGTCGGGCGCTGGCGGTGATGATCCCCGCCATCGAGAGCCAGGGCATGCTCGCGCGCAGCGCGATGAGTCTGGCCGAATACGCCAGCCACCTCGACGGCCTGGTGCTGCAGGGCGGCAACGACATCGCGCCCGAGAGCTACGGCGAGACGCCGCTGCGGCCCGAGTGGGGCGGCGACCGGGTGCGCGACCGCTACGAGATCGACCTGTTCGATGCCTTCGTCAGCGCGGGCAAGCCGGTGCTGGGCATCTGCCGCGGCTGCCAGCTGATCAATGTCGCGCTGGGCGGCACGCTCTATCAGGACATCCCGACGCAGCGGCCCTCCGAGGTGCAGCACCTGCATGTGCAGCAGTACGACCGCCAGTTCCATGACGCCGAGATCGTGCCCGGCTCGGGGCTGGCACGGCTCTATCCGGGCGTGGGCCGGATGACGATCAACTCGATCCACCATCAGGCGGTCAAGGACCTGGGGCGCGATCTGGTGGTCGAGGCGCGCTCGGTGCCCGATGGCCTGGTCGAGGCGATCCGCTGGCGCGGGCCCAGCCTGGTCTTCGGCATGCAGTGGCATCCCGAGTTCATGGCCCAGGACCGCCACCATCCGGCCCAGCTCGATGGCCGACCGATTCTCGAGGGGTTTCTCTCGGCCTGTCTCAGGCGTCGAGGCTGACCGGGTCGCCGACCGCCTGCGGGCTGCGCGCCAGCAGCGCCTCCAGATCGCAGGCCGGCATCGGCCGGCCGAGCAGGAAGCCCTGCATCTCGTCGCAGCCCAGCCGCGCCAGCAGCTCGCGCTGCGCGCCGGTCTCGACGCCCTCGGCGACGATGCGCAGGTTGAGCTTGCGCGCCAGCGCGACGATCGCCTCGACGATGGCCAGGTCCTCGCCGTCGTCCGGGATGCCGTCGACGAAGGAGCGATCGATCTTGAGCCGCTGCAGCGGGAAGCGCTTCAGGTAGGACAGGCTCGAGTAGCCGGTGCCGAAATCGTCGACCGACAGCTGCACGCCGATGCCGCGCAGCGTGTGCAGCAGCGCCATCGTGCCCAGCGGGTCGTCCATCATGCTGGACTCGGTGATCTCCAGCTCCAGGTGGGCGGGGGCGAGGCCGCTGCGCCTCAGCGCCGAGCGCACGGTCTGATCGAGCCCGCGGCGCTGGAGCTGGCGCACCGACAGGTTGACCGCCACCCGCAGCTCCGGATGGCCGAGCTGCTGCCAGCGCCGCACCTGCTGGCAGGCCTCGTCGAGCACCCAGTCGCCGACCACATGGATCAGCCCGGTCTCCTCGGCCATCGGAATGAACTCGTTCGGACTGACCAGGCCGCGGCGGGGATGCTGCCAGCGCAGCAGGGCCTCGACCCCGGAGAGCCGGCCCCGGCAGTCGATCTGCGGCTGGTAGTGCAGGCACAGCTCGCCGCGCTCGATCGCCTGGCGCAGCTCGTTTTCCAGGCGCAGCCGCTCATGCGCGTGCGCGTTCATGTCGGGGCTGAAGAAGCGGTAGGTGTTGCGTCCGGCCGACTTGGCCTTGTAGAGCGCGGTGTCGGCATACCGCAGCAGGGTCTGCTCGTCGGTGCCGTCGCGCGGATACAGGCTCACGCCGATGCTGGCGCTGACATGCAGGTCCTGGCCGCCGATCAGGAACGGGGCATCGAGCTCGCCGGCGATGGCCTCGGCCAGGCGTGCGGCCTGGGCGGGGTCGTCCAGATCCTCCATCAGCACCAGAAACTCGTCGCCGCCCAGCCGGGCCAGCGTCACCTCGGGTGGCAGCCGCTGACGCAGCCTGCGCGCGACCTGGCGCAGCAGCTCGTCGCCGGCCAGGTGGCCGAGCGTGTCGTTGATGGTCTTGAACCGGTCCAGGTCCAGGAAGAGGACCGCCAGCAGCCGGTCATGGGTTCCGGCCATGCGCAAGCCTTGCTCGAGCCGGTCGAGCACCAGGGAGCGGTTGGGCAGCCCGGTGAGCGCATCGTGGTAGGCCATGTGCTGGATGCGCATCTCCTGCAGGTGCTGCTCGGTCACGTCCTGGGCGATGCCGGCATGGCGCACGGTGCGGCCGTGCTCGTCCTGAACGGCAAAGCTGCGCAGCTGCACATGGCGCACCTCGCCCGAGGGCTTGACGACCCGGAAGCGCAGCTCGCCGGCATCGCGGTCGGCCGGGGCGCTGCGCAGGTCGCGCAGCGTGCGCCGGCGGTCCTCCGGGTGGATGCGCCGCAGCCAGACCTGCCAGTCGGCCTGCAGGGCCGCAGCCGACAGTCCCCAGATGCGGTCGATCGCCGGGCTGACATACAGCAGCCGCTGCGCCACCGGGTCGAGCAGCCAGACGACATCGTCGATCGTCGAGGCCAGCTCGCGCAGCCGCCCTTCGCTCTCGGCCAGCGCCTGGCGCTGGCGTTCGAGCTGCACCCGCAGGCAGGCCGACTCCAGCGACACGAGCAGGCGGGGCAGGGTCAGGTCGCGCTTGACCAGATAGTCATGGGCGCCGAGCCGCAGGGTGTGTGCGGCCGCCTCCTCGTCGCCCTGCCCGGAAATGATCACCACCGGCAGGTCCAGCCGGCGGTGCGAGCGGATCTCGTGCAGCAGCTCGGTCGTGCTGGCGCCGGGCAGCAGGGAGTCGATCAGCACGGCGTCGATCATGCTGCCGTCCGCCCGGTCGAGCGCGGCCAGCAGATCCTGGCCGTGGTCCGCGACATCGAGCGCGATGTGCGGGGCCTGCTGGCGCAGGTGGCGGCGCAGCCGCTCGACATCGCTGGTGCAGGCGTCCGCGTACAGCACGCGCAGCAGCGGGGCGGCGCGCGCGCCCGGCCGCGCGCGGTGGCGTTGCCGCGCCGACTCGATGGTGGCGGCCAGCGTGTCGAGGTAGCGCGTGTCCTTGATGATGTAGTCGTCCGCACCGCCACGCAGCGCCCGCACCGCCACCTCCTCGTCGCCGCAGCCGGTCAGCAGCAGCACGGTGATCTCGGGGCGCCGGCGCCGGACCTGCGCCACCAGCTCCAGGCCGTTGCCGTCGGGCAGGTTCATGTCGATCAGCAGCACGTCGCACGGGGCGGCGGACTCGATGAGCCGCTGGCGGGCCTGCTCGAGCGTGCCGACCAGCTCCAGCTGCATCCCCGGCGCCTGGCGCGACAGCCGGCGGCGGGTCAGGTCCGCATCGAGCGGGTTGTCCTCGACGTAGATCAGGTTCATGTCTCGGCGCCGCCGGTGCTGCTGGCGGGAGGTGGAAATTCGAGCAGGAAGGTCGCGCCGCAGCCCGGCGCCGAGCGCGCGTGCACCTGGCCTCGCATGCGCTCCATCGCCTTGCGCACGATGGCCAGACCGATCCCGGTGCCGGGATGGTCCTCCAGACGGTGCAGGCGCTGGAAGATCTCGAAGATGCGGTCGTGATAGCGCATGTCGAAGCCGATGCCGTTGTCGGTGATCGTCAGCGTGATCCCCCGGTCCGGGCGCTGGCAGGCGGCGATGTCCAGGCGCAGGGGCCGATCCGGGTGGCGGAACTTGATCGCATTGTCGATCAGATTTCGCATCACCAGCAGCAGTCCCCGGCGTTCTCCGGTGATTGACAGGTGGCGCAGATCGAGGCTCACGCTCGCGTCGATCCGCTGCAGCGGATCCCGAGCCTCGTCCAGGGCCGCGCCGATCGCCTCCTCCAGCGCCACCGCGCCCAGCACCGGGCGCAGACGCTCGACGCGCGAGTAGGTCAGCAGGTCCTCGATCAGCTGCCCCATCTGCCGCGCGGCCCGGCGGATCTGGTCGACGAAGAGCCGGCCCTCCTCGTCGAGCTGGTCGCGCTTCTCGGTCAGCAGCAGCTGGCTGTAGCCGTCGAGCCCGCGCAGTGGTGCCTTCAGATCGTGCGAGACCGAGTAGGTGAAGCGCTCCATTTCCTGGTGCTGGCTCTCGAGCTCGGCGGTCCGTGCCTTGACGCGCTGCTCCAGACCCGCATGCAGCTGCGCCAGCTCGCGCTCGGCGTGCACCTGGTCGGTGACCTCGACGACCGCGCAGGCATGCCCGGTGCGTGCCAGTCCGGGCATCAGCTCGATGGGCGTGACCGACACGTCGAGCCAGCGCTCGCGCCCGTGCGGATCGACCAGATGAAGCCGGGTCGTGGTGGCGCGTCGCGCGCGCAGCCGCCGGGTCTCGAGCGGCCGAGGCGTGCCGGTGGCATCGAGGGCGCGCCAGCCCAGCTGGTCGAGCCGTCGCCCCCGCAGCGCCAGCGGATCGAGCACCAGCAGCCGCAGCGCAGCCGCATTGCCCACCAGCAGCCGGGCCTCGTGATCGAGGACGAGCATCGCGCTGGGCATCGCATCGAAGATGCGCAGGTGCAGCGGATCGTGCCGCTCGGCCTGCCCCAGGGCTTCGAGCTGCCACAGGCGCAGCGGCGCCTGCGTGCCGATCTGCTGGACCGGGCCGATGCGCAGCAGCGCGCGCGGGGCCAGTCCGGTCGGCTGGCCGGTCTCGAGCCGCACCGGCAGGCGACGCGCCGGCCCTGAGCCGGGCGCGTCCAGCAGCTGCGCGAGCTGGGCGTGGTGCTCCGCGCCCAGCAGGGTCTGCATCGGCCGCCCGACCTCCAGCATCGCACCGAACAGCCGGCTGGCCGCACCGTTGAAGGCCTGCACGCGGCCGTCCTGACTGCCGACCAGAACGGCCGCATCGGGCATCAGTTCGGCCAGGGCCCGCATCTCCTCGGGCGGGTGGATGTAATCCGGTTTCATGAAAAGGAAGATGGGTTGGTACGTGTAATTTTTCAGAAAGTCAGTCTGATGAAAGCATCCTGGGGCTGTGCGGTGATATTTCTCGAAACTTCTTTGTTGCTAAAAGAAAAAGAGCTTTTCTGAATTCATCAATGCTGGGGTGAGTATTGCCCCCGCTGCATCTGAAATATCATGATTTCAAGGCAAGTGATGCGTTTTGTAGACGGGTCACCTTGACTTCTGAACACAACTTCTGAAACCAAAAACAATGCGTCCGTCCGGGCGCCCTGACGAGAGAGAGACAAGTATGTGCCCTGCTATGTTCCCGCGGCGGCTCTGCTCCGCTGCCTTTCATCCCATCGGGTGTGCTTCGCGCCGCCGTCCGCAGGAGGTGTGCGATGTCTGCTGACACCCATGCCCAGCGACGCCGGGCCACGGTCCTGGTGCTTCAACCGCTGCTCGACGAGCCGGCCCTGGTCGAGGCGCTGTGGCTGCAGCACGAGACGATGCGCGGCGACACGGTCGCCGACATCATCGCGTTCATCGACAAGCTCTCCGCGCAGCACTTGTTCGAGGCGCCGATCGTGCGGGCGCTCTACAGCGCGCTCTACAAGGCCATGCGCGAGTCGGCCAGCCTGCTGCCCGCCGATCCCTGGCCGCGCATGCAGGCCGCCCGGGCGGTCGTGTCGCCGCCTGTGCCGGTGCGGGTCATGTCGCCCGCGCCGGTGGCGGCGCCGGCCGCGATGCCGGTGACCAACCCGGTCGAGCGTGCGCTCCAGGCCAGCCGTGTCGAGATGGTCGCCGTGCCGGCTCCAGTGCCGGTGCCTGCACCTGCGCCCGTGATCCCGGACTCCGCGCCGTCCGCGGTGCTGTTCGGCGCCATGGTGCGCGCGGTCATCACCGAGGTGCAGAGCTTCCATTCCGAGGCCCTCGACGAGGTGCGGCGCGACGTGCTGCGCCGCGCCGACACGGCGGCGGCGGCGCCCTCGCTGCGGCTGGCCTTCCGTTCGGCCTGGCTGCGTCCGCTCGACAGCGACTGGCGTCTGATCGGCTCGCCCGGCGATCTGGCCGATCTGCTGCGGGTGCTGCATGTCTCGCTGGTCGATGCCTTCGGTCGCAATGGCGCCGAGCAGATCCTGAGCCGCAGCCGCCGGGCCGCCGAGGCGATGCCCGAGGCGATTTCCTTCGCGCCGCGCCGCCTGCTCGAGACGATTCCGGGACTGCGCCTGTGAGCGCGGCCGTCGTCACCGTGATGTTCTTCCAGAATCAGGATTGATCCATGTCTCGACTCCCGGATTCCCCCGAAC
>JAUPTP010000053.1 GCA_030918015.1 Pseudomonadota bacterium | reverse complement strand
GTGCCGGGCTGCGCCAGCGACGCCTTGAACAGGTTGTCGGGCGTGCGCATCAGACGAACCTCACCGAGATCGAGCCCAGCGGGCCGTAGTCGGCATGGAAGGTGTCACCCGCGGCGCAGGCCACCGGCCGGGTGAAGGAGCCGCCCAGCACGATCTCGCCGGCCTGCAGCCCCTCGCCGTGGGCGGCAAGCTTGCGCGCCAGCCAGGCCACGCCGTTGGCCGGATGGTTGAGCACCGCCCCGCCCAGGCCCGACTCCTCGATCACGCCATTGCGCAGCAGCATCGCGCCGGCCCAGCGCCAGTCGACCGCATCGGGCTTCATCGGCCGGCCACCCGGCACGAGGGCGGCATTGGCCGCGTTGTCGGCGATCGTGTCGATCACCGTGCGGGGCGCGCGGGTCTCGCGGTCGAACGGCTCGATGCGCGCGTCGATCAGCTCCAGCGCCGGCATCACGTAGTCGGTGGCCTTGAGCACATCGCACAGCGTGACGTCCGGCCCCTGCAGCGGTCGCCCCAGCACGAAGGCGAACTCCACCTCGAAGCGCGGCACGATGAAGCGCGAGATCTCGATCTCGCTGCCGTCGCGCAGCAGCATGTCGTCGAGCAGCGTGCCGTGGTCGGGCTCGGTGATCTGCGAGGCGATCTGCATCGCCCGCGAGGTCAGGCCGATCTTGTGGCCGATCACGCGGCGGCCCTCGGCCTGCTTGATCGCCATCCACTCGCGCTGGATGGCGTAGCTGTCGTCGATCGTCATGCCGGGATGGCGGCGGGAAAACTGCGGGATCTGGCGGCGGCTGCGCTCGGACTGGTGCAGCTCCTGGGCCAGGGCGCGGTGAACGGACGGATCAAGCATGGGCGACAACGCTCCGGGGACAAGAAGGGGTGGAAGACCGGGCGCCAGTGTCTCGACCGTCATTGACAACAACAAGCAATGGATTGCTGATGTCAATCAGCCTGTGATTGATAATCCCGCCATGCCCCTGACCCGCTTCACCCTCCGACAGCTGGAGGCCTTCACCACCGTGGCCGAGCTCGACAGCTTTCGCCAGGCCGCCGAGCGCATCGGCCTGACCACCCAGGCGGTCAGCCAGCTGGTGGCCGAGCTGGAGCTCGTGCTGGGCTTCCGGCTCTTCGACCGCACCACCCGGCGGGTGGCGCTGACCAGCGCGGGGCGCGACTTCCTGGGCCCGGCGCAGACGGTGCTGCGCCATGTGCAGCAGGCGGAATCGGCGGCGCAGGACGTGCGCCAGCGTGCGGCCGGCCTGGTGCGGGTGGGCGCGCCCATGGTGCTGGCTAGCACCGCGCTGCCGGCGGCGATCCGCGCCTACGCGGCGCTGCGCCCCAAGGTGGTGATCCGCATCCGCGACCTGCCGGTCGACGGCCTGATCGACAGCGTCGTGGCCGGCGACGTGGATCTGGCGGTCGGGCCGGACCGCGCCAGCGCGCAGCAGGTCGGCATCACGCCGCTGTTCGACAGTCCCTGGGTGCTGTGGTGCGCGCCGCAGCATGCGCTGGCCGCGCGCGAGCCGCTGCGCTGGGCCGATCTGCGCGACCAGGCCCTGGTGGCCGCCGGCCGCGACCACGAGCTGAGCGTGGCGCAGATGCGGGCGAACGTGCCGGAGGACGCGCGCATCATCCCGGTCGACGTGGTGGACCACATCTCCACCGCGCTGGGGCTGGCCGCGCAGGGGCTGGCCGCGACGCTGGCGCCCGCCTATGTCGGCGTGATCGCCCGCCAGCTCGGCCTGGTGATGAAGCCGGTCACCGAGCCCGAGACGATGCGCAAGGTCTGCCTGTACCGGCCGCTGGCACGCACCCTGTCGCCCGCGGCCGAAGGCTTCGCGGAGCATCTGGGCGCCTGGCTGCAGCAGTGGAACCGGAACGGTTCATCAAGCCCGGCTTGACGCCGGATCCGAATCGCTTGCTTGTGAGGCCGGCGCCCGGGCGCAAGAATGGACCTTTTGTCCTTGTCCATGATTGGCTCTTGTCCATGAAGACCTGCATCGTTGGCGCCGGCGCGATCGGCGGATTCCTCGGCGCACGCCTGGCCTCGGCCGGCGTGCCCACCAGCGCCCTGGCCCGCGGCGCGACGCTCGCGGCCCTGCAGGCGCACGGCTGGCGGCTCGACAGCGCCGACGCGTCGCTGCATGCCCGGGCCCCGGTGGCCACGGCCAGCGACCGGGCCGATGCGCTCGGCGTGCACGAGCTGGTGATCCTGGCGGTCAAGGCCCAGGCCCTGCCCGCGCTGGCGCCGCAGCTCGCGCCGCTGATCGGCCCCGACACCGTGGTGCTCACGATGATGAACGGCGTGCCGTGGTGGTTCTGCGCCGATCAGCCCCAGGTGCCGCAAGGCCGGCTCGAGAGCGTCGATCCGGGCGGGGTGATCGCGCAGGCGCTGCCGGTGGGGCAGGTGCTCGGCGGCGTGGTCCACGCCAGCGCGGCCACGCCCGAGCCCGGCCGGGTGCAGCACCGCATGGGCCGCGGCCTGATCGTCGGCGAGCCCTCGGGCGGCCCGAGCGCCAGGGCTGAGGCGGTGGGCGCGCTGCTGCGCCAGGCCGGCTTCGACACCACCGTGTCGGGCAATCTGCGCCGCGAGCTCTGGTACAAGCTCTGGGGCAATCTGACGATGAATCCGGTCAGCGCGATCACCGGCGCCACCATCGACCAGGTGCTGGCCGATCCGCTGGTGCGCGGCTTCTGCAGCCAGGCGATGCAGGAGGCGGCACTGATCGGCGAGCGCATCGGCTGTCCCGTCGACCAGGGTCCGGAAGAGCGCCATGCGGTGACCGCCAGGCTCGGCGCCTTCCGCACCTCGATGCTGCAGGACGTGGAGGCCGGCCGGCCGATCGAGCTCGACGCCATCGTCGGCGCGGTGCGCGAGATCGGCGGCCATGTCGGCGTGGCCACGCCCGCCATCGACGCGCTGCTGGGGCTGACCCGGCTGTTCGCGCGCCAACGCAGCCTGTATCCGGCTGCGACCTGAACGCCAGGCCGGGCCAGTGCTACGGTGGCGGTCATGAACACCGCCTCACCCTCCCAACGCCGAATCCTGGCCGCCCTGGCCTGCGCCCTGATGCTGGCGGCCTGCGCCTCGCCCACCGGCCACGCCCCGGCCCCCGCCCCGGCCACGCTGACGATCGCGCACATCAACGATCACCACGCCCACCTGGATCCGCAGCCTGGCTTCGAGCTGCGTCTCGATGGGGTGCCCACGCAGGTCGAGCTGGGCGGCTTCGCCCGGCTGACCGCCCTGTTCGCCGCGCAGCGCGCCGCCACGCCGGCGCTTCTGCAGTTGCACGCCGGCGACGCCATGACCGGCACGCTGCACCACACCCTGTTCCGCGGCGAGGCCGATGCCCGGCTGATGAACACCGTCTGCTTCGATGCCTTCGTGCCGGGCAACCACGAGTTCGACGACGGCGACGCCGCACTGGCCCGCTTCATCGCGCACCTGCAGCAACCCGGCGAGTGCCCCCGGCCGACCGAGGTGCTGGCCGCCAACATCGTGCCCGCGCCGGGCACCCCTCTGGCCCCCGCAGGTCGCTCGCCGCTGATGAAGCCCTGGACGGTGCGCGAGGTCGGAGGGCTGCGCGTGGGCCTGATCGGCATCGACATCGCCAGCAAGACACGCGACTCCTCTCGCCCTCTGCCCACCACGGTCTTCCGCGACGAGGTGGCCAGCGCCCGCGCAGCGGTCGACGCGTTGCGCGCCCAGGGCATCCGCCACATCGTGCTGCTGACCCACCAGGGGCTGGAGGCGGACCGCCTCCTGGCGGCGGCACTGCCCGAGGTCGACGCGATCATCGGGGGCGACTCGCACACGCTGCTCGGCGATTTCTCCGAGTTCGGCATCCCCTCCGCGGGGAGCTATCCGCAGGTGGCGCGCAACCTGGACGGCGATCCGGTCTGCATCGGCCAGGCCTGGGAATACGGCAAGGTCTTCGCACGCATGGATCTGCGCTTCGACGCACGGGGCGCCGTGACCCAGTGCGCCGGCCAGGCCGCCCTGGTGCTGGGCGAAGCCCTGGCCCGGCGCGAGGCCAGCGGCCGCTCGACGCCGCTCGATGACCATGCCGCTCGCGCGCTGCGGACCCGCTGGAGCCAGGACAGCCGCCTGCGCTTCACCGCGCCCGATGCCGCCGCCGAGGCCCTGCTGGCCACCTACCGCAGCCGAATCGAGGCGCAGAAGGCTCAGGTGATCGGCCAGGCCCCCGAAGCCCTGTGCCTGGTGCGGGTACCCGGCGAGCGCACGCCACGCTCGGGCGGGATTGTCGGCTGCGAGCAGGCCAGCCAGCAGGCCCGCGGCAGCGACGTGGCGCAGGCCGTGGCCGAAGCCTTCCTGGAGGCCAGCCCGCGCGCGGATGTGGCGCTGCAGAATGCCGGCGGCGTGCGCACGCCCGTGCCCGCAGGCCCCCTGACGATGGACACGGCCTTCACCGTGCTGCCGTATGCCAACACGCTGGTCGAGATCCGTCTCTCCGGCGCCGAGCTTGCCGCCACCCTAGAAGATGCGGTGGCCCACCATCTGGACGCGCGCCAGTCCGACGGCGCCCATCCCTATGCCGCCGGCCTGCGCTGGCGGCTCGACATGCGCCGGCCGCGCGGTCAGCGTTTCTCGGACCTCGAGGTCCAGGACCGCCACAGCGGCCAGTGGAGTGCGCTGGCGGCGCAGCAGCACTATGTGCTGGTCACCAGCGACTATCTGGCTGCAGGCAAGGACGGCCACGTCACCCTGGCGCGTCTGGCCGAGGCTGGCCGCGCCACGAACACCTACCTGCTCTACACGCAGACCCTGGCCGACCACATCCGCCGGCATGGCGGACTGAACCGCCCGGACCGCGCTCGCGCCAGTCATCAGCAGGTCATCACCGCCGAGGGCCGGCTTCTGGACTGAGCGACCCGACTCACTCCGGGCCTTGCCCTCGCCCATGCTGCATCGCAGCATTCCCTGTCTGTCCATCATCTACCCGGTTTGATCCTGGACAGATGAACCATCCTGCCTGCGGGGCTGAGGAGGGGGTGGAACGGTTCCACCCCCTGCGCTGCAGGCTCAGCGCTGTCCCGGGTCTTCCAGGCAGACCGCCAGCGCCCGGGCCAGCCACGCTGCATCCACCATCGGCTGGCCTTGCCCATCGCCCGGCAGGCGGATCTCGAGACTGCCATCGCCGAGGGCACGCAGCTGGCCGATCTCGCGCTCGCCGATGCGGATCGGATGGACTGCCTCGGGGGGGTGGAACGGTTCCACCCCCTGAGGCGCCTCCCGGGGCACCGCCACCAGCCGCTCGAAGATCTGCCGGGCATGGAGCCCCTCGCCTCGCTCTCGCAGGGCCTTGGCCGTCGCCTTGATCCGCACGGGATCGGCCGCGACGGCATCGGCCAAGGGCTTGGCCCAGCGAAACTGCAGCGTCAACGGGGAAGGGAAGGCCGCCACGACGAAATCCGGCAAGGCCGCGAGCGCGAGCGCCTTGCCCAGCGCACTCAGATCGACCCCGATGGCTTCGGCCAGCTTGCGGTTGGACGGAAACAGTCCGGCATCCAGCGCCCGCCGGTACATCATCCCCTGCTCCCAGGCCGACAGGTCCTTGCGGGCGCGGTTCTCCCGCTCCATCTCGACGAACAGGGTCTGGTCGTCCAGGTTGTCGATGACCGCCAGGACCGGCAGCCCGAGTTCACGGCAGGCCTGCAGGCGCCGGTGACCGAAGACGATCTCGTAGCCGGTGGCCAGTCCGTTCTCGTCCACGCTGGCGGGGCGCACCTTGATGGGCTGGACATTGCCGCCGGCATCCTGGATCTCGCTGCGCAGGCGCTGGAAGTCGGGGCCGGTGAAACTGCTCGGATGCCGGTTGGCATAGCGGCTGGGGCGAATCAGGGCGGGCTCGATGAGCCGGGCCGCCTTGGCCCCTTCCCATTGCTGCAGCTCACCCAGTGCCTCGTCGAGACGACCACGCAGCATGTCCACATGCTGCGCCCGTTCACGCAGCTGCTCGTTCTCCCTGAGCAGCTCCGAGCGCGTGTCGTTGGCAAAGGCCATCAGTGCTCCCGGGGCGGTCTTGGGGCGCGGCGTGAAGACCGGCGTGGCGGGCGGAGCCTCACCCGCCGGCGCCGATCCGGGCAGCTGGCTGAAATCCAGGCGTGCGGCCTTGTCCATCAGCTTGGTGTTCTTCATGAATCCCTTCCTTTCCTCAGGCCCGCATCTGCTCGAGCTGGGCGGCCCAGACCGCGACAATCTGCTGCTCGATCAGCTCGCACATGCGGTCGAAGGCATCGCGGGCCCTCGCGAAGGTGCGTGCACTGATCGAGCCCCGCGGCAGGTCGTAGACGGTGCCGAACTCGGCCGAGGCGGTCGCCGCCACGGAGGTCTTGGGGATCTCGATCGGCAGCACCTTTTCCGTGTAGGCCTCGAGCACCCACTGGCGAACCACGGAGCTGGCCGCATCGGAGGGCTCGACACGCGAGAGCAGCACGTCGATGAACTCGAAGGTCTTGTCCTGCCCGCGGCTGCGGATGAGCTGGTTGCAGAGATCGCTGAACAGATCCCAGAACTGGGCCGACGAGGCAAAGTCGAGCGCCGAGGGCGGCAGCGGCATGATCACGCCGTCGGCGGCCATCAGCGCATTGATCGTCACATAGGACAGGGCCGGGGGCGTGTCGATCAGGATGACGTCATACTCCACCCGGGCCTGGTCGAGGCCTCTGTCAAGACAGCGCCAGAACTCGAATCCGGGATCGCGCGTCTGCCGGGCAGGCAGCGCGAACTCCGCCCCGAACAGCAGAGGCGCGGCGCACACCAGATCGATTCCCGGCCAGTAGCTGGGACGGATCGCATAGCCCAGGTCCTCCTGCTCGCCCGAGAACAGCAGCATCGCGGTGTGTTCATGGTCGACTTCCGCGTCCGGCAGCACGCCGAAGAGCGTCGTGGCCGAACCCTGGGGATCCAGGTCGACGACCAGCACCCTGTGGCCGCGCATGGCCAGTCCCTGCGCCAATGTGACCGTCGAGGTGGTTTTGGCCACGCCGCCCTTGAAGTTGGCCACCGTGATGGTGGTGCCTGCTGCCTGGGCAGGGCGCATGTGTCCCTGCCGGAAGTCCTGCACCCAGATGCGCGCATCGGACATCGACCACTCTCTCCGGTTGCCGACCATGGTGCCCGAGGGCAGATCCCCCCGGGTGAGTCGGTAGGCGATGCGGCTCTTGTCGACGCCGCACAGCTCCGCCAGCTGCGCGGCGCTGACCGCAGGTGCCTGCTTGATGGATGCGGGAGGCAGCATGGCTGCACGGATCTGGCCCATCATCGCGGCGATGCGGGCGGCCTGTGTCTCGATGTCGGCGAGCGATTGGCGTCGGATCGGCGAGCTGTGAATGCGGATGCCCGCATCGTTGGGAGAGATGATCTTGCTATGCATCTTCCATGTCCTTGGCTGTGCTGAGAGTTCGTGCTTGCGTGCGCGCAGTCTGCGATTGTCTGCGGGGGGCCTGAAAAATCAATGTGCTCAGGCGCGTGTGCTCTTCGCATTCATCGTTTCCGACCCGTCTTCACCCGTGAGCATCCCAGGTGGATTCGGCTTTCTTGTCTGAACAGTGTCTCGTTTCCGAGATTTAAAGAAATTGAATTCATTAAAGAGATTAAAGCGGCGTCGCTCGTTAAAAATCCCTTTTTAATCAAGGACTTGCTTTCAATGTTCGGCGTCATCTGTCCAGGAAGTACCCGACTTCGTCCACAAGTTACCCGTTTCTGTCCAGCTTCTGCTCGGGAAGTGTCCAGCCATCACCCGCGGCACGCCCTGTGCCTCCAGGGGCTCCAATGGCGCTTGGATCGACCCAGGGTCCCGCGGACCGGAGATGACTTGTCCAGCTTCTTACCGGGTGATTTTCTTGGTGACCTGACGCCCTGTCCAGGTTTTACCCGACTCGATCCGGTGCGGCGGTGGCAGGCATCGGGTTCTCATGTCCAGGATCTAACCGGGCGTCGGGCGCGTGCCGGCGCCCGGCCTGAGGCGTCAAGTGTCCGATTTCTACCCGGAATTGTTGAGCGCGATGGCGGTGGGTCACGGCGGTGGCGCCCTGATCACGAGCGTCGTGCAAGGATGGCGGCGTCCGCCCGCCTCGGCGCATGGGGTTTGTGTCCAAACCGGTGTGGACATATGATCTTTGTCCCTCTGCAGTCGACCCCCATGAACCCGCTCGATCTCCGCGATCCGGTCGAAGGCCCGGAACTTCGCAAGCCTCACGAGATGATCGTGATGATCCCGCGCTCGAAGCGGGTCACGCTCACCGGGCGTCGCCTGTACAACGCGATGCTGCAGGTGGCGCAGGCGCGACTGGCCGCGATGGAGGCCATGCCGCAGGCCGACTTCATGTTCGAGGCCCCGCTGCCCGCGCTTCTGCGCACGACCGGCTCCAGCGGGGAAGACCGCACGGCGGCCAAGCGCTACCTGCGCGAAATGCGCGGCCTGGAGGTGGACTGGGAGTCCACGGCGCCGGGCGATGGCGTGAAGTGGCGCGGCTTCTCGATGCTGTCGGAGGTGGTCATCGCGGTGCGCAACGGGGAGAACTGGGTGTCCTGGTCGTATCCGCCCTCGATCATGGCGGTGCTGCGCGAGCCCCAGCGCTGGGCGGCGATCGATCTGGACGTGCTGGCCCGGCTGGGCACCTACACGGCCGTGGCGCTGTACGAGATCTGCGCGCGCTACCGCGACAATCCGTCCGGTCTGACCAGCCGCAAGCCGGCCGCCTGGTGGTCGGATGCGCTGAACCAGGCGCCCGGCGGGGCGGATCGGCGCGAGTGGCGCAAGTTCAAGTCCGAGCGCGTCAAGCCCGCGATCGACGAGATCAACCGCGAGACCGACCTGGAGGTCGAGCTGATCGAGCACAAGCAGGGCAGGGCGGTCGTCGAGGTGCAGTTCGCGGTGCGCCTGCGCATGAGCCCGTCGCGGGTGCCGGCCGGCGGCCCGGCGCCGGTCGATGCCAATCTGGTGCTGCGGGCCGAGTCGCTCGGCATCCGCGA
>JAUPTP010000052.1 GCA_030918015.1 Pseudomonadota bacterium | reverse complement strand
TTCCTGGAGATGAACACCCGGCTGCAGGTGGAGCACCCGGTCACCGAGTGCATCACCGGCCTGGACCTGGTCGAGCAGATGATCCTTGTTGCCGCCGGCGAGAAGCTCGGCTTCACGCAGGAGCAGATCCCGCGCCAGGGCTGGGCGATCGAGTGCCGCATCAACGCGGAAGACCCGTTCCGCAACTTCCTGCCCTCCACCGGCCGGCTGGTGACCTACCAGCCGCCGGCGGCCGACCTGGTGCAGGGCAGCGAGACGCTGCAGGGCGCGGCCTACGAGGCCGGGCGCTTCGGCGGCGTGCGCGTCGACACCGGCGTGGTCGAGGGCGGCGAGATCCCGATGTTCTACGACTCGATGATCGCCAAGCTGATCGTGCACGGGCGTGACCGCGATGACGCGATCGCCAAGATGCGCGCCGCGCTCAACGGCTTCGTGATCCGCGGCATCAGCTCGAACATCCCGTTCCAGGCGGCGCTGCTGGCGCACCCGAAGTTCGTCACCGGCGACTTCAACACCGGCTTCATCGCCGAGCACTACGCCCAGGGCTTCAAGGCCGAGGACGTGCCGCATGACGACCCGCTGTTCCTGGTCGCGCTGGCCGCCTTCGTGCGCCGCAAGGCGCGCGAGCGTGCCGCCGGCATCAGCGGCCAGCTGCCTGGCCATGGCGTGGCCCATGCGGACACGCTGGTGGTGGTGCAGCTCGGCGCCGACGGCCAGAACCTCTATCACGATGTGCAGCTCGGCGACTTCGACGCGGCGCACGGCACGATGAACGTGACCGTCGGCGGCCGGGTCTACGCGATCCGCAGCGCCACCCGGCTCGGCGAGATCCTGATGACCGGCTCGGTCAACGGCCAGCCCTTCAGCGCCCAGGTCGAGCGCGGACCGGCCCGGCGGCCGCTGGCGATCCGGGTCGCGCACAACGGCACCGCGATCGAGGCGCTGGTGCTGCAGCCGCGCGCGGCCGACCTGCACCGGCTCATGCCCTACAAGGCGCCGCCCGACACCAGCAAGATGCTGCTGTCGCCGATGCCGGGCCTGCTGGTGCAGGTGCCGGTGGCGGTCGGCCAGAAGGTGCAGGCCGGCGAGCGCCTGGCCGTCATCGAGGCGATGAAGATGGAGAACATCCTGGTGGCGGCGCAGGACGGCGTGGTCAAGGAGATCCGCGCCACGGTCGGCGAGAGCCTGAGCGTGGACCAGCAGATCATCGTCTTCGAGTGAAGCCGGGAGCCCCGATGCAAGCCAAGCCCTTCAAGATCCTCGGCATCCAGCAGATCGCCATCGGCGGGCCGGACAAGCAGCGGCTGAAGACCCTCTGGGTCGACATCTTCGGCCTGCAGGTCAAGAGCACCTTCGTGAGCGAGCGCGAGAATGTCGACGAGGACATCTGCGCGCTGGGCGAAGGCCCGACCGCGGTCGAGGTCGACCTGATGCAGCCGCTCGACATCGAGAAGAAGCCGGCGGTGCATGCCACGCCGCTCAACCATGTGGGTCTCTGGGTCGACGATCTGCCCAAGGCGGTCGAGTGGATGGGCGCCCACGGCGTGCGCTTCGCGCCGGGCGGCATCCGCAAGGGCGCCGCCGGCTTCGACATCTGCTTCATCCACCCGAAGGGCAACGAGCAGTTTCCGGTCGGCGGCGAAGGCGTGCTGATCGAGCTGGTGCAGGCGCCGCCCGAGGTGATCGCCGCGCTCGGTTAAGCTCGCCGATCCTGTGACGGCCCGGTGTCCGTTGTCTGCGGATGCCGGGCCGTTTTCATTCGGATTTGCCATTTTCCATGCTGATCGATCATCTGAGCCAACAGCTGCGGCAGCGCCGCGAGCTCGGCCTCGAGCGGGTGCGCCGCATCGCCGAGGGGCCGTGCGCGCCGCACCTGCCGGTGAGCCGGCCCGGCGCAGCGACCGACGCACCGCAGCCGATGCTGGCCTTCTGCAGCAACGACTATCTGGGTCTGGCCGCGCATCCGGCGGTGGTCGAGGCGCTGGCCGAGGGTGCGCGGCGCTGGGGCGCCGGCAGCGGCGCCTCGCACCTGGTCAGCGGCCACGGCCGCGCGCACGAGCGGCTCGAGCAGGCGCTGGCCGAGTGGCTGGCGCCGCTGTGGCCCGAGGGCGCGCGGGCGCTGGGCTTCGGCACCGGCTACCTGGCCAATCTGGCGCTGATGACCGCGCTGGGCGACGCGCGCACCACGCTGTTCACCGACCGGCTCAACCACGCCTCGCTGATCGACGGCGCGCAGCTCGCGCGCGCCGAGGTGCGCCGCTATCCGCACAACCGCGTCGACCGGCTGGAGGCGATGCTGGCCGAGTGCGCCACGCCCGTGAAGCTGATCGTCACCGACGGCGTCTTCAGCATGGACGGCGACCTGGCGCCGCTGGACCGGCTCTTGGCGCTGGCCGAGCGCCACGACGCCTGGCTGGTGGTCGACGACGCGCACGGCCTGGGCGTGCTCGGCGAGGCCGGGCGCGGCAGCCTGGCGCATGTCGGTCTGCGCGGCCGGCGGCTGATCCTGATGGGCACGCTGGGCAAGGCCTTCGGCGTGGCCGGCGCCTTCGTGATGGCCGATCCGGTCATCGTCGAGTGGCTGCTGCAGACCGCGCGGCCGGGCATCTACACCACCGCCGCGCCGCCGGCGCTGGCCGAGGCGACGCGCGCCAGCCTGGAGATCCTCCGCGGGCCGGAGGGCGACGCGCGGCGCGCGGCGCTGCAGGCGCGCATCCGGCAGCTGCGCGAGGGGCTGGCGGCGCTGCTGGCGGCGCATCCGGGTTGCGGCGGGTCGCTGCCCGAGTCCGCCACCGCGATCCAGCCGCTGCTGATCGGCGACAACCACCGCGCCGCCGCGCTGGCCGAGCGGCTGCGCCAGGCCGGGCTGTGGGTGCCGGCGATCCGCCCGCCCACCGTGCCGGAGGGCACGGCGCGGCTGCGCATCACGCTGAGCGCCGCGCACACCGAGGCCGATGTGGCGCGCCTGCTGGACACGCTCGCCTCGAGTCTGGCCCGATGAACGCCGCCGATGTCCGCCCGCGCGTGCCCGTCGGCCGCCTGTGGAGCGCAGCCGACCTGCTCGACCCGTATCCGCTCTACGCCGAGCTGCGTGCCTCGGGCCCGATCCACTGGAGCGACACGCTCTTCGGCGGCGCCTGGATCGTGGCGCGCCACCTCGAGGCCGAGCAGGTGCTGCGCGACGACGTGCGCTTCTCGGCGCAGCGCACCAGCGGCTGGGTGGGCGGCGGCGACCGCGCCGCGGCGCAGGGGGCGCAAGGCGACCACCGCCTGAGCCGCCAGGCGCTCTCGCCGCTGCAGCGGCTGATGGCGCAGGCTTTTCTGTTCGTCGACGCGCCCGACCACGGCCGGCTGCGCGGGCTGATGCACAGCGGCTTCACGCCCTCGGGGCTGGCGGCGCTGCGGCCGTGGCTGAGCGCGCGCATCGAGACGCTGCTCGACGGTCTGCAGGCGGCCCAGGCGAGCGAGCCGTCGCAGCCGGTCGACTTCATCGCGCAGGTGGCGCGGCCGCTGCCGGCCAGCGTGATCGCGCGCGTGCTCGGCCTGGCGCCGGGCGACGAGGCGCGGGTCATGGCCTGGTCGGACGAGATCGCGGTCTTCATCGGCGAGCCGGTGCCCGACGCGGAGGTCGCGCGCCGCGCCCAGCGCGGCCTGCTGCAGATGGCGGCCTTCCTCGAGCGCGAGTTCGCCGCGCGCCGCGCCGCCGGCACGCCCGGCGACGGGCTGCTGGGCCGGCTGCTGCAGGCGCAAGAACAGGGCGTCATCCGCGACGCCGGCGAGCTGATGGCGCAGGCCGTCATGCTGCTCTTCGCCGGCCACGAGACGACGCGCTACCTGCTGGGCAACCTGGTGCAGACGCTCCTGGCGCATCCGGCGCAGTGGCAGCTGCTGCGCGAGGACCCGGCCCGGGTGCACGGCGCGGTGCGCGAGGTGCTGCGCACCGAATGCCCGGTGCAGTACAGCGGCCGGCGCGTGGCGGTGTCGCACGACTTCGCCGGCCAGCGGCTGCGCCGGGGCGAGGCGGTCGTGGTGCTGCTGGGCGCGGCCAACCGCGACGCCGCGCGCTTCGAGGACCCGGAACGCGTCGACATCACCCGCCGCGGCCGCGCCTCGCTGGCCTTCGGCACCGGCGCGCATGTGTGCATCGGCGCCTCGCTCAGCCTGATGGAGGCCGAGGAGACGCTGGCGGCCCTGCTGCGCCGCTGGCCGGGCCTGCGCCTGGCCGAGGCCGAGCCGGCCTGGCAGGGCAATCCGCTCTACCGCGGGCTGCGGCGGCTGCCGCTGTGGCTGGAGGGCGGGGTGATCGCGGGCGACTGACCCTCCCCTCAGGGTCCGCCCTGATCTGGATCAGGCGCGGCGGTGTCCGGCTGACAGGGGCCTGTCAGTTGCGTGATTTTGAATTATGAATTCAACGCACAGGCCGAACGCCGTGAAGGAGACAGATCCATGACGAACTACGCCGACTTCCACCGCCGCTCCATCGAGGACCGGGAGGGCTTCTGGGGCGAGCAGGCCCGGCTGATCGACTGGCACCGGGCGCCCGCGCAGGTCTGCGACCAGTCCCGGCCGCCGTTCGTCCGGTGGTTCGCGGGCGGCGAGACCAACCTCTGCCACAACGCGGTCGACCGCCATCTGGCGGCCCGCGCCGACCAGAACGCGCTGATCTTCGTCTCGACCGAGACGGACACCGAGCGGGTCTACAGCTACCGCGAGCTCCATGCCGAGGTGCAGCGCATGGCGGCGATCTACCGGTCGCTGGGCGTGAAGAAGGGCGACCGGGTGCTGATCTACATGCCGATGATCCCCGAGGCCTGCTTCGCGATGCTGGCGGCGGTGCGCATCGGCGCGATCCACTCGGTGGTGTTCGGCGGCTTCGCCAGCCACAGCCTGGCCAGCCGCATCGACGACGCGCAGCCGACCCTGATCGTCAGCGCCGACGCCGGCATGCGCGGCGGCAAGGTGGTGCCCTACAAGCCGCTGCTCGACGAGGCGATCAGCCTCTCGAGCCACAAGCCGGCCCGGGTGGTGATGGTCGACCGCGGCCTGGCCGGGTTCGCCCGTGTCGAGGGCCGGGACGTCGACCACGCCGCGCTGCGCGCGCAGCACCTGGACACCGCGGTGCCGTGCGAGTGGGTCGATGCCACCCATCCCAGCTACATCCTCTACACCTCGGGCACCACCGGCAAGCCCAAGGGCGTGCAGCGCGACACCGGCGGCTACGCGGTGGCGCTGGCCGCGTCGATGAAGCACATCTACATGGGCGAGCCGGGCGAGACCTACTTCTCCACCTCCGACATCGGCTGGGTGGTGGGCCACAGCTACATCATCTACGGCCCGCTGATCAACGGCATGGCCACGATCATGTACGAGGGCCTGCCGATCCGCCCGGACGCCGGCATCTGGTGGAGCCTGGTCGAGAAGTACAAGGTCACGGTGATGTTCTCGGCGCCGACGGCGGTGCGCGTGCTCAAGAAGCAGGACCCGGCCTACCTGAAGAAGCACGACCTCTCCAGCCTCAAGGCGCTGTTCCTGGCCGGCGAGCCGCTCGACGAGCCGACCGCGACCTGGATTGCCGAGGCGCTGCAGCGCCCGATCGTCGACAACTACTGGCAGACCGAGACCGGCTGGCCGATCCTGGCGATCTGCAACGGCGTGCAGGCCGCGCCCAGCAAGTTCGGCTCGCCGGGCAAGGCGGTCTATGGCTACGACGTGCAGCTCATCGACGAGGGCAGCGGCGAGCCGATCACCGAGCCGCACCGCAAGGGCGTGGTCGCGGTGGCCGGCCCGCTGCCGCCGGGCTGCCTGCAGACCGTCTGGGGCGATGACCGGCGCTTCGTCAGCACCTACTGGTCGAGCATCCCGGGCCGGCAGATGTATTCGACCTTCGACTGGGGCGTGAAGGACGAGGACGGCTACTTCTACATCCTGGGCCGCACCGACGACGTGATCAACGTCGCCGGCCACCGGCTGGGCACGCGCGAGATCGAGGAGAGCATCTCCAGCCACCCGGCGGTGGCCGAGGTGGCGGTCGTCGGCGTGGCCGATGCGCTCAAGGGCCAGGTCGCCATGGCGTTTGTCGTCGTCAAGGATGCCTCGCGACTGAGCTCTCCCGATGCCCTCCGGCAGCTCGAGACCGAGGTCTTGCGGGTGGTCGACGAGCAGCTCGGCGCGGTGGCGCGGCCGGCGCGGGTGCATGTCGTGGCCACGCTGCCCAAGACCCGCTCGGGCAAGGTGCTGCGCCGCGCCATCCAGGCGGTCTGCGAAGGGCGCGATGCCGGCGACCTGACCACGATGGAAGATCCCGCGGCGCTGGCCCAGATCGGAGCGATCGTGCGCTGATCAACTCCACAACTGCGTGTTGAAGGCCCCCTGAAAGCGAGGAGTCTTCCGGCATGGGACAAGGCATCATGGACACGGTGAACCGGAACTTTTCAGGAAGTTCAGGCCAACATCGTCACACCTGATTACATAATGGATCCATGCCACGCATTCACATCATTGCCGGCCCGCCAGGGGTGGGCAAGACGACGTTCGCGAAGGAATACCTGCCCCAGGAGGCAGGCTGTCGCAACTTCGTCGACGCTGACCTGATCGCCGAGGGCCTGTCGCCGTTCGCGCCCGAGCGCATGACGATGCGCGCGCACAAGCTCATGCAGATCACGATGGACGATCTGCTGCGTCGGCGCGAGACCTTCGGCTTCGAGACCACCCTGCGCAGCCGCGAGGTCGCCAGCCAGATTCCCGAGTGGCGCAGCCAGGGCTATGTGGTGCAGCTGATCTTCCTGTCGCTGAGCAGCGCGGAGCTGTCGATCCAGCGCGTGGAGGAGCGGGTGCGCCAGGGCGGTCACCGGGTGGCGCAGGACGCGATCCGCCGGCGCTTCGAAGCCGGTCTGGAAAACTTCCACGAGGTCTACAAGGACATCGTGGACCTCTGGATGCATTTCGACAATTCCGGCCCGGTGCCGAAGCTGGTGGACTGGAGCGGCGCATGAGCGGTTTCTTCACCCGGGATCGCGGCGGACGCGCCGAGCTGCCCTCCAGCGCGGAACAGGATCCGGCCGGTCTGCTGGGGGTGTTCGCGGCCCTGAAGCGCTCGGCCGAGATCGCCCGGCAGATCGCCTTCCTGACCGGAACCGACGTCATCGTGGTGCGCGAGGAGCGCATGGTGCGCGAGGCCGGAACGGACAGCTACGACGCCGGCCGTGAACCGCGCAACAACATCCGGCCGCTGAACCGACCGTTGCGCTGAGCGGTCGGTTCAGCCGGGCAGGGCGGCCCGCAGGCAGCGCACCTGCTGCGCGATCGGCGCGGGCACCGGCTGCGTGCCGGCCAGCACCGCGCGCAGGTGGGCGGCGGTGCTGGCGGCATCGATGCCGGCGGGCAGCACCGGCAGCTCGACCAGCACGCCGTCCTGCGGCGCCAGCGAGGCCTCGGCATCGATCCGGCCGTCGCGGAAGACCTGCATGCGCGGCTGGCGGCGTGCGTCGGCCACCGGCTCGCCCTCGGTGCCGCGCATCAGCACCGCGCAGGCCTGGCTGTCGCTCAGGTACTGGGTCAGGCTGACCGCGTATTCCGGATGCGTGTGGTTGACCACCCGCAGCGCGCCGGGCAGCACGGGCAGGATCTTCGCGATGGTGTGGCCGCTGTTGCGCAGGCCCAGCACCTGCCGGATCGCCAGCAGGCTGGCCAGCGGCCGGTTCAGCGTCTCGATCGCGATGAAGGCCGGCTGACCGGCCGCCCAGCGCGCCGCCACCGTGGCGGCATCGGGGCAGGGCGGCAGGCCCAGCTCGGTGAAGATGGCCGCGCTGGTGATGCGCCCGGTCGGATCCGAGACCATGCCGTGCACCAGCACCGGCACGCCCTCGCGCGCCAGCAGCAGCGCCAGCAGCGGCGTCAGGTTGGGCAGGCGGCGCGCGCCGTTGTAGGACGGCAGCAGCACCGCCGGTCGGCCCGGATCGGACAGGGCCAGCGTGTGCGCCATCGTCGCGTCGACGAAGCCGGCGAGCTCTTCGGGCGTCTCGCCCTTGATGCGCATGGCCAGCGCGAAGCCGCCCAGTTCCAGGTCGGTGACGCGGCCGTCCAGGATGCGCGACATCAGGTCGTGCGCCTGCTCGCGGCTCAGCGAGCGGGCGCCGTCCTTGCCGCGGCCGATTTCCTTCAGATAGGGGGCGATGCTCATGGGCCGGATTGTCGCCCGGCTCAGCCCGCCACCGGCACCAGCGGGATCGAGGCCTTCACCAGACCGCGCAGCACCGGCAGGCAGGATCCGCAGTTGGTGCCGCACTTCAGCGCGCCCTGCAGCTGCGAGAGCCGCGCCTCGGCGCTGCCATCGCAGCGGCCGAGCTGCTCGACGATCTGCGGCTCGGTCACGTTGAAGCAGGTGCAGACCTGGCGGCCGCGCTCGGCGATCGCCACCGGCGGTGTGGCGCTGGCGGCCAGCAGGCGCCGGCCGTAGTCCTGCGCGGGCAGTTCGTCCTTGACCAGCGTGCGGATCCAGGATTCGGCGCGGGTGTCGCCCGCCAGCAGCACGCCGCGCAGCCGGCCGCCGTCCAGGCGGGCGCTGCGGAACTGGCCGCGCTCGGTGTCCTCGTAGCGCATCGCGGTGCTGCCGTCCAGGCCGAGCAGCGCGGCGATCTCGGCGATCAGCGCGGCTTCGGCCGGCGTGGCGGCCGAGGCGCGCCAGATCACGCCGCCCAGCCCGCCGTCATGCGGCTCGCGGCCGAAGGGCAGCACCATCGCGTGGGCGAAGTGCGGCATCAGCGTGCGCAGGCGCTCGCGCACCCGCACGATCTCTTCCTGCGGCAGCCAGGCCAGACCGACCATGCGCCACGGCAGCTCGGCCTTCGCGATCGAGACGGCCGCGTGCTTGAGTTCGGGCTGCTTCGAGCCTGGGCAGAAGGTGGGCAGCGTCAGGCCGTTGACGCCCCGGCGCGGCACGCTGTCGGCGCCGGTGCCGCCGAGCACCTCCTCGCCCCAGTGCATCGGGATCGAGACCTGACCGCGGGCGACCGCTCCGCCGGCCTGCGCGGCCAGCACGATGCTGCCGCGGCGCGAGCGCACCTC